>JAKACF010000314.1 GCA_021821585.1 Actinomycetes bacterium | reverse complement strand
GGGTGCCGTCCTCGCGTGGCCGGCCGTCGACGTACTCGTCGTAGTCGGCCAGGGCGTCGAACGCGACGAACGCCGTGCCGTCCCGTGCCGCCCGGCGGGCGAGGAACTCGTCGAAGGCCTGCTTCCAGGCCTCGGCATGGAGCACGGCCGTCTGCGTGAGGACGCCGTCGAGGTCGAGCAGGCAGGCGGAGATGCGCGACGGCAGCCGCAGCGGCACGCGCCCGAGACTAGGGCTCCGCCGAGCCGGCGGCGTCGGCCGGCCGCCCGCCGGCCCCGGCACGCCGAGACCGACGTCCGGGTGTGCGCTCCTTGCCGGGAGATCCCCGGCACCGGGGCCCGGGCCGTCACAGCCCCGCAGGCCTTACCGGACAAGGGTGCAAGGCGAGGGGGGTGAACGGCGTCGGATGGGTATGAGCGTGACGGGCCGGATGGCTCGAAGCGCCGCTGGGCGAGACTCGATGGGAGACAGGCGATGTTGGACGTGGTGGGACTCCTCGTTGGAGGTACGACGGTGGCAGCCGCGAGCGAGTTGCTCCGCCGGGCGGCGCTCGGACGACGGCTGGAGCGCCAGCTGAGGGCAGGAGTCGTCCACGACGAGCGCTGAGTCCTGAGCCGACCGGGCCGGCGAGCCTCGACACGACGGTCGGCGGCTGGCGGTCGCCCCGGGCACGCCCTCGAGAGATGGGCCGTCCCGCCAGCCGCTCTCAGGTCGGTCGTGAGCCCAGGCTCCCGGCGACGGTGGCGCGCTGTCGAGCGCGAGGTGGGCGGGACATGACGGGCATGCGGTCCTCCCGCGCCAGGTCCTGCCGGCCCGTCGCCACCGGCGGGGCACCCTGCCAGAGGGCGACGGCCAGCAGGACGAAGAGGGGACCGGTGTTCGGGTCGGTGCCGGTCCCGGTGAGGATGCCTCCCAGGTCCTGGCCGACGACCCAGAACCCGAGCGACAGCAGGGCGCCGACGGCGAGGGCCGCATCGGGCCTCCGCCTGAGCGCCCCGATCCCGACGGCCGCCTCCGTGACGGCGAGGACGATCCCGACGGCGGCTCCATGGGTCCCGACGAGGCGGGCAGTCGCGTCGCCGAGCGCAGCGAACACCCGGGGCTCGCCGGCGGCGGCCCCGGAGATGGCCGCGCTGATCGCCCCGTCGGGCCGGTTCGAAGGAAGCAGCTGAAAGAGGGCACCTCCGACCCACAGGGCGGCCCACACCAGCCTGCCCCGAGTGGCGCTCCGGCCCGACTGATCCCCTTCGTGCGCCGCGCCGCCGTCCGCCTCCTGGCGGGGCCACACCAGCAGCGCCAGCAGCCCGTAGAGCATCACCGCCCCAGGGGCGCCGGTGAGGATGCTGGCGCTGCCGCTGAAGAGCCCCCCGAAGGCCTCTCCGAACCACCAGACCGAGAACGACCACCCGATGGAGGCGACAAGAGCCGGTCTCACTGCCCAGTTGAGGACCAAGCAGGCACCGATCGCCAGCTGCGTCAACGCGAAGAGCACGTTCCAGGCTGCGATGTGCGGCGCGAGGAAGCGGGCCATCGCCGTCACGCCGCCCGCGACCCATGCCGGCTGCCCGTGCGCCGAGCCGGCAAGGGTCCCGAGCGCGAAGGAGCGGGAGAACATCGACGGCTGGAGCTGGAGGATGCCGTCCGCGAGCCAGATCGCGCCGAGCAGGAGCCTGACGGACCGACGCGACGGGCGCCGGCGGAACCAGGGGGCCTCTCCCGCCGGCTGCTGCCGGCCGGCGCCGTCCCCATCGCTCGCCGCGGCACGCTCGAGCACGCCTCCGCCTGGGCCGATGGGCACCGTGATCCTCCTTCTGTCTCGTGGCCCGGCTCTCGCTCCGGGGCCGCGTGACGCCCGCGGCTCACCTCTCCGAGCGCGAGTCCTCGGCGACGTCGTGGTACCTGAGGCGAGTGTGACGAAACGCCCTACGGGGAGGTAGCGAGCTACCACGGGAGTCCGGCCCGTAATTCCCCGGTGTCGTCGGCAGTCCGCTCGATCAGTCGGTCCGCGGGTGCCCGAACCTCCGTGGGCCGCCTCACCGACCGAGGCGACGGAGGGCCCGAGGTCCGCCGGAGGATCCAGCTCGGAGGCCACAGGCCGAGCGATCCAGCCGGCCTCCCCCGCCGGGACGGGACTGCCCGAGAGCGGGCGAGCCGGATGGGCCGTCTCGCCCCTTCGAGCTCGGTGCAATCCTCAATTTTGCTGATGCGGCGGCGGGAACGCACGCCTAGAACGGTGGTGCGGCTCTGCGAGGGGTGGCCGGGGCGCAGACCCGGGCGGGGTCGGGGCGACACATGCGGGCCCCGCCCGGCGCGTCATCGGCTGCACCGTCGCGACGTGGACGACAGCGAGGCCAACGGCGTGACCTTCTCGCTCACGCCGGGCCACGCACAGGCGATCAACGTCCCCCTCGTCCCTCTGGCGGAGGGCACGACTTCGACCTCCCTGTGCACAGAGGGACCCAGTGGGCGGACTGGGCCAGCAGCCCTCAGTCGGTCAGGTGCCAACCGGCCCGCGCCGCCATGGCGACGGCCTCGAGCTGGCTCCTCACGCCGAGCTTCAGCAGGATCGATCGGACCTGTGACCGCACGGTCGCCTCGGAGACCACCGAGTCGGATGCGATCCTCTCGACCGAGTGCCCGTCCATCAACTGCGAGAGGATCTCCGACTCCCTGCGGCTGAGGCCGTGGAACGGGCGCAGCGCCGTGTCGACGGCAGCCCTCCGTTCCCGGCTGCAGCGCAACAGCCGTCCCCTCTCGGCGGTCGTCACCAGCTCCCGCCCGCCGAGGAGGGTCCTCACGGCGTCGAGGAGCTCGTCGTAGGGCGCGGACTTCGAGACGAAGCCGGACGCCCCGAGCTCGAGGCACTCCCCGATGTCGGCCTCGTCGGTCGTGGCCGAGACGACGAGGACCCTGGACCCCGCCTCGGTGGCGGACGAGATCACGTCCTTCCCGGACCCGGCGCCGCCGAGGTCGAGGTCGAGGAGCGTCACCGCCGGGGCGACCTCGGAGAAGAAGGAAGCCGGGGGCGCGCCCTCGTCCAGGGGTGCCACCACCGGCTCGTAGCCCTCGGCGGCGAGGGCGGCCGACAGCGAGGCCGACAGCAGCTGGTGGTCCTCGACGATCGCCACGCGGACCGGGGCCGGGCGTCTCGACGAGGACGCCGAGACGGCGGTCGCGGTCACGGCTCCTCCTCGCCGCCGGAGTCCCCTCGGTTCCGGCGGGGCGTGCCGCTGCCCGGAGCGGGAGGCGTCATGACACCGATGCCGTCGGGGGCTCGACCGCACCGAGACCGCCCCGGTGCGCCACAGGCAGCTCGACGAGGAAGCAGGAGCCGGCCGGGCCGGCCTCCTCGAGGCGGAGGCTGCCGCCCATCTCGATCATGAGGCGGGCGGCGATGAACAGCCCGAGACCGCTTCCGCTCGTCTCCTCGCTGGACGAGCCCCGGATCCCACGGGAGAAGATGGCGGCACGCTCGTGCTCGGGGATGCCGGGC
>JAKACF010000313.1 GCA_021821585.1 Actinomycetes bacterium | reverse complement strand
GACGGTTCTTCGCTTCGTCAACGTCCTCGGGGCCGACATCGACACGCCGATCTCCCGCAACCTCGCCCGCGGCCTCATGCCGTGTGTCGCCGGCTTCGACCCGCTGCTGCAGTTCCTCGAGGAGGACGACGTCGTCCGCTGCGTCGAGTTCGCCGTCAGGGCCGCCCCGCCGGGGGTCTTCAACGTCGCCGGCGACGGCAAGCTCCCGGTCACCGAGGTCGCCTCGATCGCCGGCGCCCGGCGCCTGCTGCTCCCCCCCGTCCTCACCGCCCAGGCCGCCGCCCCGCTCGTCCGCCTCGGGCTCCTCTCGCTGCCGACCGAGCTGCAGGACCTCCTCCGCTACGGCCGGGGCATCGACACGTCGCGGCTCGCCGAGGCCGGCTTCCGGCCGCAGCTCTCCTCGGCGGGGGCGGTGCAGCGCTTCGCCGAGGCCAACCGCCTGCGCAGGAGCGTCGGCGACCAGCTGCCCCGGTACCGCTACGAACCCGACGTCGAGGCCTTCCTCAGGCGGTCACCGGCGGTCGTGCGCGACGCCGAGCCGGCGCCAGAGGGCTAGCGGGATCCGCTCGCCGGGTTGAGACCGGTGGCGCCGCTCAGCCACTGGCGGACGTAGCGCTCCCGCCGCTCGGCCCACTCCTCGGAGGTGATGGCGTAGCGGACGTGGTCCTCCCAGCGCCCGTCGATCTCGAGGTAGCGCAGTGCGATCCCCTCTCCCCGCAGCCACAGCTTCTGGGCCACCCGCCGGCTCGGCCGGTTGCGGGGGATGATCGAGATCTGGAGGCGGTGCAGGCGCAGCTCCTCGAAGGCGAAGCGGAAGACCACCACGCACGCCTCGGGCACGTACCCCCGGCCGGCCTGCAGCTGGTCGACCCAGTAGCCGAGGTAGGCGTTCTGGAAGGGTCCCCGCTGGATGGAGGAGAGGTTGATCTCGCCGACGAAGCGCCCGCCGGCGAAGATGCCGAAGCCGAACCCGGTCCCGAGCTGGCGCTCCCGCTCGCGCATCGAGCAGCGGGCGAGGAAGCTCGCCCGGTCCTCGGGGGCATAGGGGGCGTTCGCCGGTCGGGGTTCCCACGGCAGCAGCCAGTCACGGCAGCGCGAGCGAACCTCGTGCCACTCCTCGAAGTCGGACTCGACGAGCGGCCGCAGCCGGACCCGCCTCCCGACCAGTTCGGAAGATGTCCCCGGCAGAGTCAGATCGCGCATCCCCCCACCACCGTCGCCTCGACAATCCGCACCCGCCTATCGTTGCAGATCCGAGCGGGTCTCGCGTAGATTCCGCCTGAGCCGGCCCGCTAGGCTGCTCCGCCGCGTCATGGCAACCGCCCCATCGCCCAGGTCCTCGTCTTCCGTGCCCGCCCCGGACGGCCCCGAACGAGCGGCGCCAGGCGGTGCCGACGCGGGAGCGGGCTCCGGCCTGGTCCTCGTCGTGGGCATGCACGAGAGCGGCGGGGAGGCAGCTGCCTCCGCCCTCGTCGGGCTCGGCCTGGCGCCGCCGCTCGACACCGTGCCCGGGGCCGCCGCGAGGAGCCGGTCGCTCTCGGCGATCTGCGACCGACTGCTCCGCCGGCTCGGCCGGGCCTTCGACGACCCGCCCGAGCTCCCGGGCGCCGGCCCCGTCCCGGGCGAGGAGCGGCGGGCGAGGGCGCGCCTCGGGCCGGTGCTCCCGGACGGCCTCCCGGGCTGCCTCGAGGAGTCGCTCTTCTGCCTTCTCCTCCCCTTCTGGCGGCCGGTGCTCGGTCGTCCCCTCGCGGCCGTCCTCACGGTGCGCGACCCGCTCGCCGTCGCCGGCTCCCTCGGGCGCCGCCACGGCATCCCGGCCGTCTCGGCCCTCGCCCTGTGGGAGCGCTACTACCGTCACGCCCTCGCCGGCCTCGACGGGCTTCCGGTCCTCGTCTGCCTCGACGAGGACCTCCTCGAGCGTCCGGCCGAGTGGCGCAAGGAGGCGGCGGCCTTCCTCGCCGAGACCGGGCTGCTCCACGACGTCCGCGACGAGGAGGTGGCCGGCCAGGCGCTCGCGCCCTCGCGCCCGGGGGAGGCGGCGCCCGGGCACGGGGACGCCTCGCTGCTGCTCGGGCCCACGCGGGAGCTCTACGACCGGCTGGTGTCCCTGCGCGGTCCCCATCTCGCCTTCGAGCAGCCGGCCCTCGCCGGCGAGTCCGAGTGGACAGCCGGGCACCTCCGCCTCCGGCACGACCTCGGGGTCCTCTGGCGCGCCGCCCGCCGTCTCGGGGCCGAGCCCGCGCGTGAGCCGGCCCACCGGCCGGGCCCGCCGCCGCCCTATCCCCTGGACGCGGCCGAGGACGAGGACGCCTACCACGACTGGCTCGGGGAGCGGGGGGAGCCGGCCCGTCCCGACCCGGGCGGCGGTCTCCGGGGGAGGTCCCGCCGCCGCCGGCGCGAGGAACGCCCCCTCTTCAGCGTCGTCGCCCGGGCTCCCCGCTCCGGTCGCGCCGGGCTGGAGCGGTCCGTCGCCTCCGTGCTCGCCCAGGACGAGGAGCGCTTCGAGCTGCTCCTCGTCGGCGAGGACACGGCCGGCCCCCTGTCGGGGGGAGAGCTGGGGAGGATCGAGTCGCTCGACCACCGTGTGAGCCTGTGGCATGCGAGCGGCGCCACGGTGCCGGCTGCCAACGGCGCCCTCTCCTCGGCGAGGGGGGAGTGGGTGGTCCTCCTCGAGGGAGACGACGAGCTGGCCGCCGGCGCGCTGCGGCGCCTCGCCGAGGCCGCCGGCGCCCATCCCTCGGCCGAGCTGATCTACAGCGACGAGGACGCGATCGACGGCGGGGGGTGCCGCGTCGCGCCGGCGTTCAAGCCGGACTGGTCACCCGACCTCCTGCTCTCGAAGGACTACATGGGCCACCTGCTGGCGCTCCGGCGCCGGCTCGTGGGCGAGCTCGGCGGTCTGAGGGCCGGACTGGAGGGGGCCGAGGTCTACGACCTCGTGCTGCGTGCGACCGAGCGACTCGACGCCGGCCAGATCGTCCACGTCCCCGAGGTCCTCTACCACCGGCGGGAGGCTCCCGGCTCCCCCGCCGAGCGCGGATCCGGCCGAGACGCAGTCGAGGCGGGCCGCCGGGTGCTCGAGGACGCCGTGAGGCGCCGGGGCATCGAGGCCGAGGTCGTCGCCCACCCGGCGGTGCCGGGCGGCTACCACGTCGTCAGGAGGCCGAGGGGCGCCTGGCGGGTGAGCGCGGTCGTCCCCTACCGCGACGAGCCGGCCCTCCTCGCCTCCTGCTACCGGGCACTCGCCGACCGCTCGGGCCATGACGACCTCGAGCTGCTGCTCGTCGACAACAACTCGGTCCTCGGGGAGACGAGGGCGGTGGTCCGCGAGCTCGCCCGCGACCGCCGCGTCCGCCTCCTCGAGGCTCCCGGCGCCTTCAACTGGGCGCGGATCAACAACGAGGCTGCCGCCGAGGCGACCGGCGACATGCTGCTGTTCCTCAACAACGACGTCGAGGCCCGCGCCCCGGGGTGGCTCGCCCATCTCCTCGCCCA
>JAKACF010000312.1 GCA_021821585.1 Actinomycetes bacterium | reverse complement strand
CCGGCGAGCACACCGCTCACCGTGCGTCGCAACCTGCTGAGTCTTCGCCGCGGCACTGAACCACGTGTCGCCACTCAGTTTTCAGCGCACCCTGCGCATTCCGGCGAATTCGGCCACCCGTTCCGGCTGAAACCGGCCACCCGTTCCGGTTGATTCCGGCCGGGTGGGCAACGCCGATGATCGTTCTACTCGATCGTGGTTCCTTCGTGGGTTGATGGGTGTGGGATTGCGGGACCGAGACGCTCGCGGATCGGGATCATTCGGGATGCGGTTCTGGGCGAGTGGGACGGGATCGTGAGGCTGACGGGAGAGTTGACCGTCAGTCCGGATCGGCCAGCAGCGCCCTCCTCGCCTCCTCTTGGATGGCCTGTGCCGGCTTGGCGAAGCGCTGCCAGGCCGCGGCCCGGGTGGTGCCGAGCAGGTCGCCGATCTCGGCCCAGGAGAGCTCTTGGTCCCGAGCGCCGGCGACGACGCCGGGGAGTCGGCGCTCGGCCTCGGCGATGAGACTGGCAAGCAGGTGGAGCTCGACTGCGGCGTCCCCGAGCCACCTGGTCGGCAGGCGCAGCGTTCCGAGCGAGGCCACCGCCTCCTCGAGCACCGAAGCGGTGTCGTCGCCGGTGCTGGGCTCGAGGTAATGGCCGCGCCTCGGTGCAGACATAGGTGTATGGCTCACGATACACCTCGGTCGGTCTGTGCTCTTGTCCGTGAGCTCGCGGTCGTCAAGCTGTGCAGCCGGGAGGGGGCGGTCTTTCGCCTGGCCGTCTCTTGGTCCGAGGATGCGGCCAGCTCACGAGGTGCGCTCGCTGCTTCGTCGCCGATCTCGACAACCGCTGCGGCGGTGACAGAGGCCAGTGCGGGGACGAGGCAGAGGACGCTCACGCCGCCCCCTCTCGGGCGCTGTCGGGATCGCGCCGGCGGAGCGAGGGCCCGCTGAGCGCGATCCGGTGGGATGCCTGGAGGAGCCGGTCCAAGATCGCCTCGCTGAGCGTCGGATCTGCCATCGCCTGATGCCAGTGCTCGATCGGAAGCTGGCTCACGACGATCGTCGAGCGCCGCTCGGCGCGGTCCTCCACGACCTCGAGCAGGTCCCGGCAGACCTCGACCGGGGCGGGCGTGAGCAAGAAGTCGTCGATGACGACGAGCTCGGTGCGCGCGAGGTGGGCGAGGATCTTTCCGTAGCGGCCGTCAGCCCGGCCGATGGCGAGGTCGTCTGTAAGACGCGGTGCCCGCACGTAGTAGGCGGAGTGGCCGGTCCGGATCGCACCGTTCGCGAGCGCACAGGCGATGAAGGACTTGCCGACCCCGGTCGGACCCGTCACCACGACGTTCAGGCGGCGCGACACGAACGACCCGGTCGACAGCTCCATGAGGAGCCCCTTGTCGACCCCCCGCGGCCGGCGCCAGTCGAGATCCTCGATCGCGGCCGGGTAGCGCAGCTTTGCGGTGCGCAGCCGCATCTTCTGGCGACGCGAGTCCTTCGCGTCGGCCTCCTTGTCGACGAGGAGGCCGAGGCGGTCCTCGAAGGAGAGCTCCGCGAAGGAATCGGGGTGCTCGAGCTGATCGCCGAGCGCGTCGGCCATCGTGTGCAGCCCGAGCTCTGAGAGCTTCCTCATGGTGGCGTTGGTGAGCATCACGCCTCCCTCTCGGCGAAGTAGTCGGCGCCGCGCAGGTTCTCGTGCACCGGCGGTGGCGGGGCCTGCTCGGCGCCCGGCAGCGGGAGACGGTCGAGGCCCTCGGCGAGGATCGACTTGACCGAGGTGTAGCTGATCGAGCGGATGGACAGCGCCCGGCGACACGCGAGGGAGAGACGCTCGTCGCCGTGGCGGCGGGCGAGCGACATGAGCCCGAGGCAGGCCCGATACGCGTGCTCAGGGTGCGGGCGGGACTCGAGGAGCTGTTCGACAAAGGTGCCGGTCTCGTTCGAGACCGACTGGCCCCAGGAGATGAGCCGTGACGGCGTCCATTCGGCGTGGGATCGGTGCGAGGCGGGCATGTGGGCCGGGTCGGTGATGTAGCGGCGCCGGCCGTGCTCGCGCACGTGGGAGGCGACACGGCGCCCGGAGCGGAACACCTCGATCGTCGTCGCGCTCACCCGCATCTCGAGGCGCTGGCGCACGAGCTGGTAGGGGACGGAGTAGAACTTCTTGTCCGGGCTCTGGACGTGGTAGTCGATGCTGACCGTCACCTTCTTCCACTCCGCGAACTCGTAGGCCCGCTCGGGAAGCGCCCGGAGCGCGGGGCGCTCGAGCTCACAGAACAGGTCCTTTCTCGAGGTCATTTCGCCGCGAAACGGCCGGGTGTTCAGCTTGTCCACCTCCGCAGCGATCGCCTCGTTGAGCTCGGCGAGCGAGAAGAACCGCCGGTTGCGCAGCGGTGCGAGCACCCATCGCTCGACGGTCAGCACACCGGCCTCGACGGCAGCCTTATCGCGTGGTCGGCGCACCCTGGTCGGCAGCACGATCGTGTTGTAGTGAGCGGCGAGCTCGCCATAGGTGGGGTTGAGCTCGGGCTCGTAGAAGCAAGCGGTGGTGACGCCGGCCTTCAAGTTGTCCGGCACCGTGACCTCGGCGGCGCCTCCAAAGGCCGCAAAGGCGTGCACATGGGCACCCACGAAGCTCGAGAGGTCCTGGCCCCTCGTGGCCTCGACATAGAGCATCCCCGAGAACCCGAGCACGGCGACGAACACGTCGGCCTCGTGCACCTCGCCCGTCTCGGGATCGCACCAGGTCGCTTTGTCGCCGGAGAAGTCGACGAACAACCGCTCACCGGGCGCGTAGCTGAGGCGCATGACGACGTCCAAAGTGGTGAGGAAGCGGCGGTAGTGCTCGCAGAACTGGCTGTAGCCAAAGCCGTCGGGGTGCTGCGCGCGCCACTCGAGCCAGACGAGGCGCAGCGTCACGTGGTGGCGGCGAGAGCGCAGCTGCTTGTGGACGTCGGCCCAGTCAGGGACCGGACGCTCAGCCGTCGGCTCGACCTTTGGGAACAGCAGGGCCTCGAGGGCCTCCTCGTCGAGGTCCTCGGGCAGTGGCCAGCACAGCCCGGCGGCGTCCGCTCGCCGGAGGTACTCGGCGACCGTGCTCCTTGCCACGCCGACGGCCCGGGCGATCTCGCGGGCGGACATCCCTGCGGCGCGCAGTCGCAGAACTTCGGTGGTCTTACGCATGGGTAGCCTCTTCCTGGGCACGCGTCCCTCCTTCATGGCAGACGATGACGGTCGCCATTTGAGAGGGGCGTGTGCCCGTAGTGGTGGATCTCGGTGGACTCGAGGCGAAGCCCACCTGCGCGTCCTTCGCGCTCAGCCGCCCTTCATCCCGGCCAGGTGGCCGGAATCACCGGAACGGGTGGCCGGTTTCAACCGGATTGGGTGGCCGGTTTGCTCCGGACTGGGTGGCCGATTTCAGCCGGAATGCTCACACCCCGCGATCCGTTCGTCCACAGCCGGCCTGGGCGATGTCACACGACCTCCGCTCGGTGCTCGCGCGACCCGGAGCATGGCCTC
>JAKACF010000016.1 GCA_021821585.1 Actinomycetes bacterium | reverse complement strand
GCTCGGGCGCACTCGTTACAGCACGCGCGTCGAGCAGTCCTGACAACGTGGCGCTGAGCGCCACCCTGGCCGCAGCGGGCGCGGCGGCGACCACCTCGGGCCAGTCGTCCACGCCGTCCGGGCTCCGCGGCGGGAGCAGGTCGAGGAGCCGTCGGGCGCGGGCCGGACCGACGCCTGCATGGAGTCGCAGCAACCGAAGCCAGGCCACGTCGTCGGACGGGTTGTCGAGGAGCCGCCCGACGGCGACGAAGTCCTTCAGGTGGGCGGCATCGACAAAGCGCAGGCCGCCGTACTTGCGGTACGGAACGCGGCGCGCAGTGAGCTCGAGCTCGATCAGGTCGCTGTGGTGGGCCGCCCGGACGAGGACGGCCTGGTCCGCCAGTCGGAGCCCGTCTTCGTGCAGATCGAGGATGCGGTCGACGACCGTGCGTGCCTCCGACGAGGCGTCGTAGCTGCGGTACAGGGCGGGTCGGGCGCCGCCACTGCGTTCGGCGTACAGCTCGATCCTCGGGAGGCCGGCACCCTCTTGCGGCCGAGCTCGATTGGCGAGGTCGAGCACCGGTTGGACCGAGCGGAAGTTGTGCTCGAGCCCGACGACGGTCATGTCCGGGTAACGGGTAGCCAGCGCGGAGAGATGTGCAGGATCGGCGCCCCGGAAGCCGTAGATCGCCTGAGCCTCGTCACCAACGGCGGTGAGGCCACGACCGGCGGGGCACAGCCCGCTCACGATCTCGACCTGGAGCGCGTTCACGTCCTGGTACTCGTCGACCAGCACGTGGTCCCAGGTGTCGGCGAGCTCCGCCCCGGTCGCCTCTTCCCGCAGCGCCGCACGCCAGTAGAGCAGGAGGTCGTCGTAGTCGAGTTGGTCGCGGGCCCGTTTGCGGACGACGTAGCCGCGGTAGAGCTCGCCGATCCTCTCACCGTGCGGTTCGCACCACGGGAAGTCGAGGGCGATCACCTCGGAGAGGCTCCGAGCGGTGTTGACACACCGGCTGTACAGCTCGACGAGCGTCCTCGGTGTGGGAAGGCGCTCGTGTGATCCCGCGAGCCCGAATTCGTCCCGCAGGAGATCCATCGTGTCCGCCGCGTCCGCCGGGTCGAGGACCGAGAAGCTCGGCCGGAGTCCGAGGAGTTGACTACGCGACCGGATGACCTGATAGGCGACGTGGTGGAAGGTTCCGCCCCGCAGGCGCCGAGCGAGGTCCGGTCGGCCGACGAGCGCGGCGGCTCGGGACAGCATGTCGTCCGCGGCCCGCCGTGTGAAGGTGAGGAGCAGGATGCGCTCGGGCTCGACGCCGCGCTCGAGGAGCCGGGCGACCCTGGCTGTCAGCACCCTCGTCTTGCCCGTGCCTGCTCCCGCGACGACGAGGAGCGGCGTGGAGCCATGGCTCACGGCGGCGAGCTGGGCGTCGTCCAAGCCTTCGTCCCAGTCGCTCGAGGTGGCGAACATGCGTTCGTAGCCTAGCCCAGGTCGCAAGGAGTGGGTTGCCGCCAGATGTGAAGACACCGTGGGCCGGCGGGCCTCGCCTACGGTCTCGCACATGCTGATCTCCACGATGAACGACATCCCGGGGTACGAAGTCACCGAGGTCCTCGGCGAGGTGTTCGGGCTGACCGTACGGAGCCGCAACATCGGTTCACAGCTCGGCGCCGGGTTGAAGGCCATGGCCGGCGGAGAGCTCAAGGGCATGACGAAGAACCTGACGGCAAGCCGCGAGGAGGTCATCTCCCGGATGGCGACGGAGGCCGAGGCCAAGGGTGCCGACGCCGTGCTCGCCATGCGCTTCGACACCTCGGAGATGGGACAGAACTGGACGGAGATCTGCGCCTACGGGACCGCGATCAAGATCCGCAAGCGGGACTGAGAGCCCCTCAGCCTCCGGTCCGCACGGAGGCGCCGGCTTCCCCACCATGGCCGCGTCTCCCCTGGTGCTGCCACCCTCGTTCTGCTTCTGAGGTCCCGTCCTCGGGCGGCACCGCCCTGTCTGGGCGAAGCGGGCGTGACCGCGCCGGTAGAACCGATGGCATGGAGACCTGGGATGCCATCAGGGCACGCCGGAACGTCCGCGAGTACGCCGATCGTGACATCGCCCGAGCAGACCTCGAACGGGTACTCGAAGCCGGACGTCGCGCACCATCCTCGAGGAACTGGCAGCCCTGGCACTTCGTCGTGGTGACGGACCGGGCACAGCTCACACAGCTGGCGAAGGTGTGGCAGGGCGCCTCGCATGTCGCATCGTCGAGGGCGACCGTCGCTCTCGTCGCCACCGAGCCGGAGGACGACCTGCACCGCGAGTGGCTGCTGTACGACTTCGGCCAGGCGACCGCCAACATGATGCTGGCGGCGGCGGACCTCGGTATCGGCTCTGGTCACGCGGCAGTACGCGACCAGGAGGCGGCTCGTCAGGTGCTCGGGCTGCCGGAGGGGTACGAGTGTGTCTACCTGGTCGCTCTCGGCTACCCGGCCGGTCGCCGGATCGAGCCCGTGCGCAACCCGGACCGCCGTCCCTTCGACGAGGTCGTGCACTGGGGCCGCTGGTAGCTCAGTTCGGCCTCGCCGAGAGGTGTGCAGCGGGAGCCCGCAGGGCGGTCCTCACAGGCGGCGGACGAAGTAATTGCTGGTGAGCTCGAATCCATGGCGCTCGTAGAAGCGTCGTGCGTCGGTCCGTGAGCGGTTGCTGTGAAGATCGACGAGCTCGGCACCGGAGGCCCGTGCCACCTGCACCAGCGTCTCGAGGAGCATGGCGCCGACGCCGCGCGAGCGGTAGCGCTCGTCGACGACGAAGGCATCGATCGAGGTGACTCGCCCGGATCGGTGCAGAGGGCGGCGGGTGTGATAGGCGAGGACACCGACCAGCTGTCCTGTCCCGGGGGCGACGAGCACCTCCGGATCGGTTCCGAGCTGCTCTCGCACCTCGTGCGCGCTCAGCTCGTAGCCGAGCTGGCCGAGCAGCCGGACGATCTCGTCCGCGTCGGAACAGGAGGCCGGGCGTGGCTTCATCCCGACAGCGTCTCGGGCGGACCCAATGCTGTCGCCCCGGCGGTGCTCGTCAGGGCTCACGGGTACCGTCTCGAGCCCGGCCGGACGCGCAGGCTCGGCCGCCAGGATGCCGCGGCCGGCGACTCAGAGGTGGGGGGACACCGGTGTGTCGTCTTCGTCCTCCTCAGGATGTGACCCGGCGAAGCGCAGCAGGACGAGCGCTCCGACGAGCGCGAGCACCGCACCGACCGACACGGCGAGCTCGATCGCCGCATGGGTGAACGTGGTGCTCGACACCGGCCCCGACAAGGTGATCCGGGCGGAGGCCGAGAGGATGTCCCGGACGCCTGCGAGGACGCCGATCACGAGGAAGGGGCGCACGGGGATGAGCGCTCGCCGGATGCTCGTGACGAGAGTGTGGAGCAGGTCCACGAGGATGACGACGACGAGGAGCCCGTCGAGGGCGGCGACGATCGACTCGGGGTAGCCGCTCGGCTCGCCGAGGAAGATGATGAGCGTCCGGACGAGGATGACCAGCGCCACCACGAAGAGGGCGACGCAGACGAGCACTTGGACGATCCGTACGGAGAGATCGAGATGGTCTCCTGAGGAGTAGCGCAGCCACTGCCCGAGGCGTCCGGTGAGCGCGGCCGGCAGCCCCGCTCGAGGCGCGCCGCCTTCCCCCTGCTCGCTCGCCACGGGTTCAGCTCCTCCCCGGCCGGAACCGGCGGAGTGGCTGTCCGGTCGAGTCATGATCAAGGGCGTGACGGGCCATGCCGTTGTCGTGGCGGCGCTCGCGTCCGGCTGCCAGCCTCACACTGCCAGCGTAGGCCGGCCGGGGGTCGGTGCACCCGGATTCGCGACGGGACCCCGGATTGGGTACGCGACCGGCCCTGTCGGGGACAGAGGGCGGGCAAAGCCGGGCGCCTGGCCGTTCTCTCGGGCGCTCTTGTCGCGGTGACCGAGTTCTGCTACACCATCCTCACCACCTGGTTCTCGGGCGAGCCGGCGGTTGACCTCGGGCGGGGTCAAAGGAGCGGTTCCTTCATGCAACGCCAAGTAGGTCCGGTCGCCCTGCGGCTCGTCGTCACCGAGCTCGCCACGGCCTGCCTTGTCGCCTGTCGGGGCTCGCTCGACGAGGCTTCCGAGGCCTACGTCACCGCCACCTTCGCGGAGATCGACTCCCCGGCGGTGGTGAATCTCGGCGGGCTGTCATGGATCGACGAGACGGGTATGAGCGTCCTCCTGCACGCCAAGCGCCGGCTCGAGCGCCGTGGCCACTCCTTCTCGGTGATCAACGCGCCGATGGCGATCCGTCGCGCGCTCGAGGAGGCCGGTCTCGGCGAGCTGCTCGCCGGCTGACGGCCTCAGCCGCCGCGTGGTGCCTGGTAGCGGTGGCTGACCCCGTCATCGACGACCGGGCGGTCCAGGTAGACCGAGACCCGGCACTGGGGGTCTCCGATGGCGATGCGCTCCTCGAGCACGACGCGGGCCTCGTGGTCGCAGTTGCGGGCGGCGATCCCACCGAACACCGAGGAGGTCATCCGGCACAGCGCCGGTGCTCGGTGCACGGCGTCGCCGAAGGGGCACCGCCTGTTGCCGAGCACGATGCAGTCCTCTGAGGCCTCGATCACGTAGAACTCGCCGTCGATCGCGTGCTTCAGGCGCACGTAGCACTCGGCGAGCTGCTGAGGGGTCAGCCGGCCCGCGATCCCCCTCGTGGCGCGGTACTCGGCCTCCATCTGCCCCCCGACGTCGGCCCCCACCTGAGCGACGGCCGCTTCTGCTGCGGACGGTCCGCCTGCTGATTCGACCGTCTGGGCAAGCTGGACCACGAGGGCCCGGAGGAATGCCTCCTTGGGGAAGCCGTCGGGTCCGGCCTCGTCGAGATCGGGCAAGGCGTTCTCCCGGCGACGCGGTGGATCGAAGCTGGCCTCGTCCGACCGCTCGACCGGGAGGACCGCCGACACTTCCATGCCGCCGGCGCGCCGTGCTTCGCCGGTGAGGCGATCGGCGACGTGGTCGACGAGGTACAGCCCGCGGCCGTTGGCGGCGTAGGGGTCGTCAGGCAGATGTGGGTCGAGGACGAACCCTGGACCGAGGTCGTAGACGGTGAGGCTCGGTCGCTTCCCCGACCACAGGAGGGAGACCCAGGCGTGCCCGCTCGCATGGCGCATGGCGTTGCCGAGGAGCTCGGCTACGACGAGCTCGGCGTCGGGGATCTGGCCAAGGTCGGCGGCGTGGCGGCGTAGGTAGCGACCGATCTCTGCTCGGACCTCCGTGACCGCCTCACGGTTGGTTGTGTCGACGTACCAGTCCAACTCGGCCGCCTCGCTCTCCCGTCACTCGGCCTTCCGGGGAGCATAACTGCGCGCCGGGAAGGCACCCGGCCGGGCCGTCGTCTTCCGGCCGGCAGCTCCCTCCCGAGCCCGAGGCCGTCAGGCCGCCCCCGACCAGACGAGCGTCGCCATCCCGGTCGGCTCGGGAGCGTGCCCGGCGAGCTCCGCCGCCACCTCGCCGTCCCGGTCGGGACCGAGGCACAGTCGCCGCCGGACCCAGGCGACCTCTCCCGGGTCGCTGCCGTCGCCGAGCCGAGACGGCTGGTCCCACTCCTCGATCTCGGGCGTGTGGCCGAGCACCTCGGTCACGACGTCGACGGCATCGCGCAGCGTCGGGGCTTCGGGGCGCTGCAGGCCCCAGAACTTCTGCCACAGCGGGGAGAGCCCGGACTGGGGATGCTCCCTCGTCAGTTCGAGGACCACCCTCCGACGGGCGGTCGTCGTGAGCGCCCGGACGAAGACGTCGAGGTCCGCCACGTTGTAGGCGACGTTGGCACAGACGGCGACGTCGCTTTTCGGCACACGGTCGGCAACCTCGGGCCAGCGTCCCTCGATGAGCTCGATGTCGACCCCGCCGCCGGCCAAGTCGGAGAGCGCCTCGAGCATCCGCCGGTCCTCGTCGACGGCGATGAGACGACAGCCCGGTCGGAGCACCGGGAGGCTGGCGGCGCCGGCACCCGAACCCACGTCGAGCAGCGTGCCGCCGTCCCCGAGCGCCTCCCCGGCCCGCAGGTGGGTGGGAGTCGGCGGCCCGGCGAGCGCCTGGCGCGCGGCGGCCGAGAAGCGGTCGATGGGAAACGCCCACGGGGAGTCGGGGGCCGACCGGAGGATCTCCTCGGGGATGGCCCAGGCGGCGAGGTCCTCGGCCCACCTCGTCACGGCGCTCACCGTCCCAGCATGGCGCACCCGCACGGTGTCGTGCCCGCTGCTCGACGGCGCGCCGAGGCCGACGGACCTGCCGGGGGTGGACCCCCGGCGGTCCGTTGCACCGCGCCGGGAGAGCGAGGAACCGAGAGACCCCGGACCACCACCGTCGCGGTCTTCTCCTTCGGCTGGTTGTACTTGTCAAGAGGCTGCGCCGACCGCCGAGAATCCGTCGAGACGGGCGGTCACCTGGCACTTTCGTCCCACCGATCGTGCCGGGCCCGAGGAGAACCCCGACCTCGTGCGGGTCGTGCGCGATACTGCGCCCGACGCCCTTCCAGTGCTGGCCTCGGCGGAGCGAATCCACACCGACACGAGAGCCCTCTTCCTGCCTGCTGGGGGCGGTGAGGATGGAGGTATCGAGTGCATCACGAACCGGCTACGGAGGCT
Organism: Actinomycetes bacterium; assembly: GCA_021821585.1. Taxonomy (GTDB): domain Bacteria; phylum Actinomycetota; class Acidimicrobiia; order Acidimicrobiales; family Bog-793; genus JAKACF01. The sequence continues at coordinate 11,792 of JAKACF010000016.1, read as the reverse complement.
CTCTCGCGGCGCGGAGCGATCCTCAGGCGGCCTGGAGGGACCCGGCATAACGCGGACGCGCACGCATTGCCGACCGGCTGGCGCCGGCGCGGACTGGCCGTCCTCGCCGCCCTCTCGCTCTCGGTCGTCGGGATCGGCATCACCGGGGCGAGCGCCGCCTCGGCGGCGGCCAAGGCGGCCGCCGTCCTCCCGGTACCCGGGGACCGGTTCGCCCCACCGGGCACGAGCGTCACCTTCGAGGGGGTCACGGCCTCCGAGCTGTCAGGCCTCGAGGTCGTCGGGTCGCGCAGCGGCGCCCACAGCGGGCAGCTGACACCTCTCGTCGGTTCGCCCACCGGCGGCGAGGTCTTCACCCCCCGCACGGCCTTCGCCCCCGGCGAGACGGTCACCGTCACTGCTCCGGAAGTCGAGCTCCCCGGCGGCGGCCACAGCTACATCTTCGGGGTCTCGGTGCCCGCCTCGCCGAAGCTCGCCGCCAAGGCGCTGGCAGCCGCCGACGCCACGCCGCAGCAGAGCCCGTCTCCGGCCACCACCTCCACCACCTCGAGCCACTACGCGCCACCGAGGTGCCCGAGGCTCACCTACCGGAGCGAGCCTGCCCTCCACGCCCAGCGAGCCTGCGAGAACCTCGGGGTGAAGACGAGCGGGACACAGCCCGGGAACCTGCTCTTCCTCACGCCCGGCGGCCAGTTCGGCGCCGGGGAGGGCATCTACCAGCCGAACGGCGACCTCGTGTGGTGGCAGCCGAGCGGGACCGGCGCCGACCACAACCTGTCGGTGGTCCGCTACAAGGACCAGTCCTACCTCGCCGTCTGGTCGGGCCAGCACGCCGGCGCCTGGGGCCAGGGGGTCGTCAAGCTCTACAACGACCACTACCAGCTCGCCGGCGAGATCACCGAACCGGCCGCGAACCAGCACAGCTTCCCGCCCGACTCGATCGACCTCCACGAGTTCCGCATCGTCGGGGGCGACGCCCTCGTCGGCATCTTCGATCCGGTCAGCCAGACCATCAACGGCAAGACCGAGACCGTGATGCAGTACGTCGTCCAGAAGCTGTCGCTCCAGCAGAGCTCGAGCGGCTTCATCACGAGCGCGAGTGTGCTGTTCGAGTGGGACTCGCTGAACTCCGTCCCCGTCTCGGCCTCGCACATCCCGAACCCGGGCGCCGGCGGCCTGTGGGACTACTTCCACGGCAACGCCATCGCCGAGGACAGCGACGGGAACCTCCTCGTCTCCTCGCGCAACACCTGGGGGATCTACAAGATCGACGACACACCGGGGAGCGCCAACTACGGCAACATCATCTGGCAGGTCGGCTCCAAGGGCGCTCCCCATCTGACGGAACCCTGGTGCTACCAGCACGACATCGCGGCGCTCGGCCACGACCGCTACAGCGTCTACGACGACGGGGGCCAGGGCCCCGGTTGCACCGGCACGAGCCAGCACCCGGCACGTGGGCTGATCTTCACGGTCAGCCCGAGCACGACCCCGCCCGGGTTGACGCTCGACGCCTCCTACACCCACAACCCGCCCATCTACACCGACTACACCGGCAGCACCGAGCTCACGGCGAACGGCGACGTCGTGATCGACTGGGCGAACGTCCCTGAGATCACCGAGTACGGCTCGAGCCAGAAGACCGTGAAGATGGACCTCTCGCTCTCGAACTGGTCCTACCGCGGCTTCAGCGACCACTGGGTCGGCCTTCCGCTCAGCCCGCCGTCGGTGGCGGCCTCGGCCACGATCCACACGACGCGGGTGTGGATGTCCTGGAACGGCGCCACCAGGGTGGCGGCCTGGCAGGTGCTCGCCGGTCCGAGCGACTCCCAGCTCGCGAAGGTGGGCGCGCCGGTCCGCAAGACCGGCTTCGAGGCGAGCGTGCTGTTGAACGGCGACTACCGCAGGGTCGAGGTCCAGGCGCTCAACTCGAGCGGGGCGGTCATCGGGACGTCGAAGCCGGTGCCGACCTCGGGGTACGACGTGGCCGCCAAGTCGGGCAACGTCTACAACCTCGGCAACGCGGTCTGGGCCGGCTCGGCGGCGTCGAGGAAACTGCCGGCGCCCGTCACCGCCATCGCGACCACGCCGGACCAGATGGGGTACTGGCTCGCCACCTCCGCCGGCAACGTCTTCAACTTCGGCGACGCCGGGTGGTACGGCTCGCGTGCCGGGAAGCCACTTCCCGCCCCGGTGGTCGGGATGGTCGCCACCCCGAACGGGCGGGGCTACTGGCTCGTCACCTCCAAGGGCAACGTCTACAACTTCGGCGACGCCGGCTGGTACGGATCGCTGGCACGCAAGCGCCTCCCGGCACCGGTCGTCGCCATGGCGGCCACGCCCGACGGACGCGGCTACTGGGTCGTCACCTCCAAGGGCAACGTCGACAACTTCGGCGACGCCGGGTGGTACGGCTCGCTCGTCCGACAGAAGCTTCCCGCCCCCGTGGTCGGCATGGCGGTCACCCCGGCGGGTCGCGGCTACTGGCTCGTGACCTCGAAGGGCAACGTCTACAACCTCGGCAACGCCGGCTGGTGCGGGTCCACCGCCCACGACTCGCTGCCGAGCCCGGTGGTCGCCATGGCGCGGACCCCCGGGGGTCACGGCTACTGGCTGGTGACCGCCGGGGGCGGGACCTACCGCTTCGGGACGGCGCCCAGCTTCGGGCCGGTGGCGGGAGGCGCTCCGGCCTCGGCGCTCGTCTCCATGGCAGGAGCCTGAGGCGCCCGGCTCCCCGTCCGAGGGCGGGGCGGGGAGCCGATCCGGGCCCGCTGACGCGGGCCGAGCCGACGTGGTGAACTAGGAAGGTGCCGACGAACGTGCTCGGAGGCGAGCTCCAACCCTGTAGCCACGACCCCCTCACCGGCTTCTACCGCGACGGCTGTTGCGACGTCGGGGCCGAGGACGTCGGCGTCCACTCCGTCTGCGTCGAGGTGGACGAGGAGTTCCTCGCCTTCTCCCTCCGTGCCGGCAACGACCTCACGACCCCGAAGCCGGAGATCGGCTTCCCCGGGCTCAGGCCAGGGGACCGGTGGTGCGTCTGCGCCTCGCGCTGGAAGGAGGCGCTCGACGCCGGCGTGGCGCCGCCGGTCCACCTCGAAGCCACCCACCGCGCCACGCTCGAGTGGGTGAGCCTGGCCGAGCTCGAAGCTCACGCGCGTTAGCCAGATGTCCTCCGGGGAGATCGAGGCGCTCGAGCGGGCTCGCTTCGGGAGGAGCGGCCATCGCTCGAGTCGCGTCCTCTTCGGTGCCGCCGCCCTCGGCCACATGAGCCAGCCCCGTGCGGACCAGGTCCTCGAGGTGCTGCTCGAGTACGGGGTGAACCACCTCGACACCGCTGCCGACTACGGGGACTCCGAGCTCCGGCTGGCGCCGTGGCTACGGGCGCACCCGGGCTATTTCTTCGTCGCCACGAAGACGGGGGAGCGGACGGCGGACGGTGCTCGAGCCAGCCTCGAGGCCTCCCTCGACCGCCTCGGCGTCGACCGGGTGGACCTCATCCAGCTGCACAACCTCGTCGAGGAGGACGAGTGGCAGGTGGCTCACGGCAAGAACGGCGCCCTCGAGGCTCTCCTCCGGGCGAAGGACGAGGGCCTCGTGGCGGCCATCGGCGTCACGGGGCACGGCCTCAGGATCGCCGCCATGCACCGCCGCAGCCTGGAGCGCTACGACTACGACTCGGTCCTGTTGCCCTACAGCTACCTCCTCACCCGTGACGGCGGCTACCGTGCCGAGACGGACGCCCTCCTCGAGACCTGTGCCGAGCGGGACGTCGCCGTGCAGACGATCAAGGCGGCCGCCCGTCGCCGCTGGCGGCCGGGAGACGACTCGCCACACCACAGCTGGTACGAGCCGATGAGAGACGTCAGCGCTCTCTCCCGCTCGATCGGGTGGGTGCTGTCCTCCGGACGGGTTCCCGGCCAGCTCTTTCTCAACTCCTCGAGCGACGTCTCGGTGCTGCGCACGATCCTCGATGCAGCGCGGCAGGCGAGCAGGCTCGGGGCTCCGAGCCTCGAAGAGCTCGAGGCCGACGTCGCGGCCGCCGGCCTCGAGCCGCTCTTTGACGGTGGGGCGCTCGAGCGCATCTGAACCCTCCCTCCACGCGTGGCCTCGCGGGGTCTGCCACAATGAGCCCGAGTGAGTCGGTCGGGTGGCCGGGGGGCCACGGGCGGGGCGAGCGGCGCAGAGGTGGAGAGATGTCGATCGATCCGGTGAGCAGCGCGGCCGACCACGAGGCCCGGTACGAGTCCCTCATGAGCATGCACGAGGCATGGGAGCTCTGTCGGAGCGCCGTCGAGCTCGCCGGCCTCTCGCTCGAGGAGCGGCTCGAGTCGGCACGCTCGGCCTACGACGAGGAGCAGCGCCGGGTCGCGCACTCGCACCGCGGTGCCCTCCACACCGCCTGGGAGATCTACAAAGAGGCCATCTCGGAGCCGCCGAGCGAGAGCAGGCGGGAGGCCGTGGCAGCTGCACGGAGCACCTACACACGCGCCGCCGCCGAGCTCCGGGCGACCTACGACGCCGGCATGGAGCGGGCGGCGGCCGACTACCTCGACGCTCGGCGCGCCGCCCGGACGGCCTACGACTCGGCCGTCGAGGAGGCGCTCAGCGTGCAGCAGAGCGCACTTGACGCCGTGCGGGGATACTTCGGCGAGCAGGGCTCGGCAGAGGCCCCGCCCGAGCCCGTCGTCGAAGCCAGCCTGCCGGAAGGTGCCTTCGACCAGGCGGTCTGAGCCTCTCCCGCAGACGCGGAGCGGGGCCACCTTCCACCACGCAGGGCGCGCGTGACGCCGTGCGTGGATACTCCGGCGAGAAGGGGTCGGCGGAGCCCTCGCCTGACGCCGTCGTCGAGGCGGACCTGCCGGAAGGTGCCTTCGACCGGGTGGCCTGAGCCGGTTCCCGCAGGCGAGGCACGGGCGGACCTGCGGCCGGGATATCATTAGCCTGTGCAACAGTTGGCGTGGGAAGGCAACTGGGCGGGCGATGCCCGCCCGTAACTCGGAAGCCGCCCCGGAGGTCGTCGACGCCCTGCTGGCGGCGAGCCGCGTGCTCGTGGCCGTCGCTGCCCGCTCGCTGTCGGCGGCCGAAGAGGAGGTCACCCTCGCCCAGTACCGCACCCTCGTCGTCCTCGCCTCGCGGGGACCCCAGCGGGTCGCCGACCTCGCGGCCGCCCTCGCCGTCACGCCCGCGACGGCGACGCGCATGTGCGACCGGCTCGTCCACAAGCAGCTGATCCGGCGACGCACGGAACGGGAGGACCGCCGGCAGGTTCGCGTGGCGCTGACCGAGCGTGGCCGGGAGCTCGTCGACGCCGTGACCGCGAGGCGCCGCCTCGAGATCGCCGAGATCGTGAAGCGCATCCCCGCGGGTCAGCAGCAGGTCATGATCGAGGCGCTGCAGCGTTTCGCCGAGTCGGCGGGCGAGATCCGCGACGAGGACTGGGCCTCGGGGTGGGACCTGTGAGCGGGGCGACCGGGGTTCCCGCCACGGCGCGCCGGCGGGTTCTCTCCGGCCGGTTGCGTGCGGTCGGCTCGAACTTCTTCGCGACGACCAGCTTCAACAAGAAGTGGCTCGTCCTCGGGACGCTGATCGGCGTCATCGCCGGCTTCGGCGCCGTCGTCTTCTACGAGGCGCTGTCGTTCGCCACCCACATCTTCCTCGGCGTGCTCGCCGGGTACCGGATCCCGACGCCCGCCGGCGAGGGCAACCTCGCCGGTTCGGCCGGCTACGCCAGACCCTGGGCGGTGCCCCTCGTGGTCTGCCTCGGAGGGTTGATCTCGGGCCTGCTGGTCTTCGGTTTCGCGCCGGAGGCCGAGGGTCACGGGACCGACGCCGCCATCTCGGCGGTGCACGAGAACCCCCGGGGGATCCGGTTCCGCACCGTGGTCGTGAAGATCATCGCCTCGGCCATCACGATCGGGACCGGTGGATCGGGCGGCCGGGAGGGACCGACGGGGCAGATCAGCGCCGGGTTCGGCTCGATGCTGGCCCGTCTGTTCGATCTGAGCCCCTCCGATGCCCGGATCGCCGTGGCGAGCGGGATCGGCTCGGGAATCGGCTCCATCTTCGGGGCCCCGCTCGGCGGAGCCGTCCTGGCGGCCGAGATCCTCTACCGCGACGACTTCGAAGTGGAGACCCTGCTCCCCTCGTTCATCGCCTCGATCGTCGGCTACGCCCTCTTCGGCGCCATCGAGGGCTATGCACCGCTGTTCGGCTTCGCCACTCGCTTCCAGCTCGCCGACCCCGGTCAGCTCGCCTGGTTCGGGATCATCGGGATCGTCGGCGGCCTCGTGGGCCTGTTGTACGCCAAGGGCTTCTACGGCATCGGCAACCTGTTCGGGCGGCTCCCGGTCCCCCGGGCGCTCCGCCCGGCGATCGGCGGCCTGCTCGTCGGCGCCATGGCACTCGCCATGCCGCAGGTGCTCGGGACCGGGTACGGCTGGATCCAAAAGAGCCTCGGCACCGGGCTCCTGCACATCCCCCTGTGGATCGTCCTGCTGCTCCCCTTCGCCCGCATCCTCGCCACCGCCCTGTCGATCGGCTCGGGGGGATCGGGCGGGATCTTCGGTCCCGGCATGGTGATCGGAGCCTTCCTCGGTGCCGGGATATGGGACGTCGCCCACCACTTCGCCTCGGGTGTCGGCTCGGACCCTGCTCCCTTCGTGGTCGTCGGGATGATGGCCTGTTTCGGCAGCATCGCACGGGCACCGCTCGCCATCATGCTGATGGTGGCCGAGATGACCGGGAGCCTCGCCATCGTCGTGCCCGCCATGTTGGCGGTCGGCCTCGCCACGCTGATCGTCCGGCGAGGCGACGACACCATCTACCGCAGCCAGCTGAAGAGCAGGGCCGAGTCCCCGGCGCACCGCATCCTGACCGGGATGCCCCTGCTGTCGAGGATCCCCGTGCCCCAGGCGATGGCCCGCCCCCGTCTCGTGCTGCCGGTCGGCCTCGACTCGGGCGCCGCCACGGCCGCGATGGACGAAGCCGGGGTCACCGAGGCACCGGCCGTCGACGAGGAGGGGCGCTTCCGGGGCATTGTCACCGAGCAGCGCCTCCTCGACGCCGGACCGTCTGGCACCGTCGGCTCGGTGCTCGACACGGTCCTGTTGCCGGTACAGGAGAGCCAGCAGTGCGACGTCGCGCTCGAGACCCTCACCACGACCCCGACGTCGTGGGTGCCGGTGGTCGACTCGGATCGCCGCGTCGTCGGCACCCTGGCGGTCTCCGACATGGTGCGCTCCTATCGTCGGGCGCTCCAGGGCAGCCTGCAGCAGGTGGCCGGCCTCGGAGGCGGGACCGGGATCTTCGAGGCGGTCGTCGCGGAACACGCGCCGCTCGACGGCCGGGCCCTGCGGGAGGCGGCGGTGCCCCGGGGCGTCATCGTGACGAGCATCGAGCGGGGGCGGACGGTCGTCCTGCCCCAGGGCACGACCGTGGTGCAGGCCGGCGACCGCCTCGTGATGCTGGCCACCGCCGAGGAGGCGGCTCGGGTTCGTCAGCTGGCCAACCCCCCGGCCGAGGAGCAGCCAGCCGAGGCAGCCCGGCTGGCATAGCCTGCGGCCATGTGCCGCAACATCACGACGCTGCGTGGCCTCGAGCCGGCCGCCACGGCGGCCGAGATCGAGGCGGCCGCTCGCCAGTACGTGCGGAAGGTGAGCGGCGTCCAATCACCCTCGGCTGCCACCACGCCCGCGATGGAGCGGGCGATCGCCAGGGTGAGCGAGGCAACCGGGGAGCTGCTCGCCGCCCTCCCGCCACGCCGCCAGCCGCCCCGCAACCTTCCCCCTTCCCGTCGCCGGCCGGTCGCCGCCACCCGCTGAGGCCGAGCGCGGGCGGCCCGGCGCCGTCGGGCACCGCCGGGGATCAAGGCTGCGCCCGGGAGGTGGTCGGTCCGCCGGGCGACCCGGGCCTGGCAGGATCGGGCCATGGAACTACGCGAGGCCCTCTACACGACCCGGGCGATGCGCCGTGTCCGGCCCGACCCGATCCCCGACGAGGTGCAGGCTCGCATCCTCGACGCCGCCATCCGGGCGCCGAGCGGGGGGAACGCCCAGCCGTGGCGGTTCGTGCTCGTCGACTCGCCCGAGCTGAAGGCCGAGCTCGCGCCGCTGTACCGGGCGAGCATCGGCGCGCTGTGGGAGGGCCCCTACCGCGAGCGCCTCCTACGGGCGAAGGCGGACCCGGACGCAGCTGCGAGCCGGAGCATGTTGAAGGTGCAGCGCTCCGCCCAGTGGCTGGCCGACCACTACGAACAGGTGCCGCTGTTCCTGTTCTGCTTCGTGCGGGGCGATGCCGGAGCCGGTTCCATCTACCCGGCCGCTTGGAGCGCCCAGCTGGCCGCCCGTGCCGAGGGCGTCGGCAGCTCGCTCACTTCCGTGCTCGGCGCGAGCCACCCCGACGACGTCCGGCGACTCCTCGGGGTGCCCGAGGAGAGCTGGAAGAACGCCTGCATGGTCTCGTTCGGCTATCCGACGGGGCGTTGGGCCGTCGCCGAGCGGCGACCGGTCGACGAGGTGGCCGCCCGCAACGGGTGGGTCGGGCCGCTCGGCTTCTCGGTGCCCGAGCCGCTGTGGCCGATCCAGGGCTGAGGCGCCCTCAGGGCTCGCGCTCGTAGACGACGAACGAGACGCGCCTCGCCACGAGGTCGTAGAGGGACCGTGCCGGTCCGTTGAACTCCTGGGTGTGCCAGTAGAGCTTCTCGGCGCCTGCCTCGCGGGCACGGCTGGCGACTGCCTCGATGAGCTCGCGGGCGAGGCCGGTCCCCCGGGCGGCCGGGGCGACGAAGAGGTCCTCGAGGTAGCACGCCGGGCCGGTCGTCCAGGTCGAAGCGTGGAAGAGGGCGTTCGCCATGCCGACGACCTCGCCGCTCTCGGCCTCGCCGACGAGCGAGAACATCCCGTCGCGCCGGTGGACGAGCCGGTCGAAGGTGGCCCGCGCCACCTCCTCGGGCACCTCCTCCCGGTAGAAGTCGACGTAGGCCCCGAAGAGCGCGCTCCACGGGCCGAAGTCCCCCGGCTGCAGGTCTCGGATCATTCCCCGTCCCGGTCCTGACGCATGGCTCAGACATTAGAGTCGCTCCGGCTCCGGCGCCCGGCCGGGGACCTCGGGAAAGGATCGAGGCGATGGGCCGCTTTCAGGGCAAGGTCGTGCTCGTCACGGGATCCTCGAGCGGGATCGGCAGGAGGACCGCCGAAGCCTTCGACGCCGAGGGCGCGAGCGTCGTCGTGAACTCCGCCCGCTCGGTCGAGGCGGGGCAGGCCCTCGCCGGCGAGTTGAGGGACGGCTTCTACGTCCAGGCGGACGTCTCCGACGCGGGCTCGTGCGAGGCGCTCGTCGACGCCGTGCTCGATCGTTACGGCCGTCTCGACGTGCTCGTCAACAACGCCGGCATCACCAAGGTCATCCCGCACCGGGACCTCGACGCCGTCGACGACGACCTGTTCCGTCGGATCCTCGAGGTGAACGTCGTCGCTCCGTTCCGGCTCGCCCGGCGTTGCATGGCCCACCTCGCGGCGACCGACGACGGCTGCATCGTCAACGTCAGCTCGCTCGCCGGGGTGCGCCCGACCGGCAGCTCCATCCCCTATGCCGTCTCCAAGGCGGCGCTCAACCACCTGACGGTGCTGCTGTCCAACGTCGTCGGACCGTCGGTCCGGGTGAACGCGGTGGCCCCAGGGCTCGTCCGCACCCCGTGGACCGCCGAATGGCAGGCGCTGCACGACTCGATGGCGACGAGAGCTCCACTGAAGCGCTCGGGGGAGGCGGGCGAGGTGGCCGAGGCCGTGGTCTCGCTCGCTGCCAACCGCTATGTCACCGGGCAGGTCCTCGTCGTCGACGGCGGCCTCGGGCTGCGGTAGGCAGAGGCCCGGTCCGCACACCTCGCCCGGAGGGCCGCCGCGCGATCCGCCACCTCAGGCCGCCGAGGTCGTCGACGGTGTCGTCACGTGACGCCCCCGGACGGGGCGTGCGGCGCTCGGGGCGTGCGGCGCCGCCCGGGTCGCTTCGGACGCTTCACAGGCGAGCCGGACGACGGCGGCTTCGCCGCCACGCGAGGGCGCCCGAGGCGGCACGGATCGAGACATCCCGCGCTGGGGGACGGGTCGGCCGTCAGCAGGCATCCCGTCGAGCTCAGTCCGAGCCGGTTCCGTTGTAGAGGCTGTGGCGGGCGGTGGCGAGCTGGGACCGTACGAGGGGCTCGAAGTGCTCGAGCGGGAGGGTGTCGTAGCCGGGGTCGAAGGCCGGCTGGTCGTACTCCGCGCAGAACTCGGCGGTGTAGTCGAACAGCGGGTGGTCCCGGTAGCGCTCGCGCAGGTTCCGGTCGAGCCCGAGGTGGTGGAAGAAGTAGTAGCCCTGGAAGACGGCGTGGTGCGCCACCATCCAGTGGTTCTCCTCCGACACGAAGGGCTTCACCACGGCCGCCGCGACGTCGGCATGGTTGGCGGGCCCGAGCGTGTCGCCGATGTCGTGGACGAGGGCGCAGAACACGTACTCGTCGTCCCGGTCCGCCCGGTAGGCGCGCGTGGCCGTCTGGAGCGAGTGGGTCAGGCGGTCGACGGGAAAGCCCCCGAAGTCGCCGTCGAGGAGGCGGAGGTGTGCGAGGAGCCGGTCGGGCAGGCCGAGGAAGAATTCGATCGACTGCCCGGCGATGATGGTCCAGTCCTCGGCGGTGCCCTCCGTCATGGCGCGGAAGGCCGCCCGTCGTCCGGTGCTCGCGTCGATCTCGGTCATGGGTCCAGTCTCGGCGCGCGTGCGGCGGCAATCAACCCTTCGGTCCGAGCTCGGACTTCACCACCTTGCCGAGCGCGTTGCGGGGGAGCTCGGCGGTGAGGTGGATCTGCTTCGGGCGCTTGTAGAAGGCGAGCTGCTCGGCAGCGAGCCGGCGCAACGCCCCGGGGAGCGAGTCGGTGCCCGGGGCCGTCCCGGCAGGGACGACGAAGGCCACGACCTGCTCTCCCCACTCCTCGTCCGGCCAGCCGACGACGGCCACGTCGGCGACGCCCGGGTGGCGGCGCAGGACGTCCTCCACCTCGCGCGGGTAGACGTTGTAGCCGCCGGAGATGACGAGCTCCGCCTTCCTGCCGACGAGGCGGAGGTAGCCGTCCCCGTCGAAGCTCCCGAGGTCGCCGGTGCGAAACCAGCCGTCGGAGAACGCCGCCGCAGTCGCGTCGGGACGCCCCAGGTAGCCGCCGAAGACGTTCGGGCCCCGCACGAGGACCTCGCCGGCGCCGTCGGGCCCGAGCTCGTCGAGGCGCACCTCGACCCCCGGCAGCGCGAAGCCAACCGTCCCCGGCCGACGCTCGCCGTCGTAGGGATTGGAGGTGTTCATGAGCGTCTCGCTCATCCCGTAGCGCTCGAGCAGCTGCTGCCCGGTCCGCTCGGCGAGCTCCCGGTGCAGGACGGCGGGCAGTGGAGCCGAGCCGGAGACGCACAGCCGCAGGCGCCGCAGCTCGCCGACCCCGGTGAGGCGCGAGTACATCGTCGGGACGCCGAAGAGCATGGTGGCGCGGTGGCGGGTGATCGACTCGCCGACGTCGTCGGGGTCGAACCGCCTGCGGATGACGGCGGAGGCCCCGGCGGCGAGCGTCCCGTGCACCCCGACCCCGAGGCCGTGGACGTGGAAGAGGGGGAGGGCCAGCACGAGCCGGTCCTCGGGCGTCCAGCGCCAGGCCTCGACCACCGCCAGCGCGCTCGAGAGCAGGTTGCCGTGCGAGAGCAGAGCCCCCTTCGGCGATCCGGTGGTGCCCGAGGTGTAGACGAGCATGGCCGGGTCGTCGGGCTCGGAGCGGTCGAGC
>JAKACF010000311.1 GCA_021821585.1 Actinomycetes bacterium | reverse complement strand
CCGCCACCTTGAACAGGAAGCCGACGAGCAAGAGGCCCGCCCCCGCCAGGAGGAGGCCGTTGCTCGTGCTCACGTTGGTGGCGAGGTAGCCGGCGATCTGGGCGAGGTTCGTCGACCCGGTGGCGCCGTAGGTGAGGGCGATCCCGTAGACGAAGATCGCCGAGGAGAACGCGCCGAGGACGAAGTACTTCATCCCGGCCTCCCCCGACTCCGCACGGCGCTGGTCGAGGGCGGCCAGGACGTAGAGCGGGATCGACATGATCTCGAGGCCGAGGAAGATCACGATGAAGTCGTTGGCAGCCGCCATCAGCATGGCACCCGAGGCGCCGAGCAGGGCGAGGGCGTGGAACTCGGGCCCGGCGATGCCCTCCCGGCGCAGGTATCCGTCCGCGATGGCAGACGAGACGATGATGATGCAGGCCGAGAGGATGACAAAGGCGGTGGAGAACCCGTCGATCACGAGCGAGTGGGCGACGGCCGTGAGCGGGTGGCCGCCGCCGTGCACCTTCTGCCACAAGACGATGCCGGCGATGAGCGCCGCCACCCCGGTCGCCCCCGACAGCAGCGAGTAGACCCTCGTCGGCAGGTGCCGGACGTTGAGCGCCCCCGCCGCGAGCAGGACGAGGGCCCCGCCGATGAGGATGAGCTCGGGCAGGATGGCCGTGTAGTCGATGTGGGGCACGGAAAAGCCGGTGGTGCTGGCGAGGACCATTGCTGCACTCACTTGCTGCCCCCGTTCGCCGAGTGGCTGGCGGCCACGACCGGCTGGCCTGGAGCCGGGATCTTCGGGTGGGCGACGTGCTCGATGTGGGCGACGAGCCGGTCGACCGACGGCGTGATCCTGTTCAGCACCGGCCCGGGGAAGACCCCGAGGAAGACGATGATCCCGACGAGCGGCGCCATGTAGAGGCCCTCCCGCCAGGTGATCTCGGTGAAGGACTCCTCCTTCGCCGTCGGTGTGCCGTGGAAGACCTGCTGGTAGGCCCACAGCAGGTAGATGGCCGCCACGATCACCCCCGCCGTCGCGACGACGGCCCACCAGCGGTGGGTGAGGAAGGTGCCGGACAGGATGAGGAACTCCCCGACGAAGCCGTTCAGGCCCGGGACCCCGATCGAGGCCAGCATCGTCAGGGTGAAGATGCCGGCGAGGACGGGGGCCTTGCGCTGGAGGCCGGTGAGGTCCTTTGTCGAGAACGAGCCGAGGCGGCGGTAGATCATCGCGATGAGGAGGAAGAGGGCGGCGGTGTAGATGCCGTGGTTCACCATCTGCAGCACCGCCCCCGACAGCGCCGGCCCGGTGAGGGCGAAGGCGCCGACGACGATGAAGCCGAGGTGGGCGAGGGACGAGTAGGCGACGAGCCGCTTCAGGTCCCGCTGGACGGCGGCCACGATCCCTCCGTAGATGATCCCGACCACCCCGAGGGTGAGCAGGATCGGGGCGAGCGTCACGACGGCGTGCGGGAAGAGCTCGAGATCGAAGCGGATGATGCCGTACGTGCCGAGCTTTGCCATCACGCCGGCGAGGACGACCGCCCCGGCCGCCGGCGACTCCCGGTAGGCGTCCGGCGACCAGGTGTGGAAGGGGAAGATCGGTGCCTTGACGGCGAAGGCCGCCGTGAAGGCGAGGAAGAGCAGGACGCCCTCGGTGCCGGTGAGGTGCGTCGAGGCGAGCTGGCGGACGTCGAAGGTGGTGACGCCGGTCTGCTCGGCGTGCAGGCCGACGAGGGACAGGATCCCGACGAGCAGGAAGGCCGACGCCCCGAGGGTGTACAGGAAGAACTTGGTCGCCGCGTAGCCGCGCCGCTCGTAGCCCCACCCGGTGATGAGGAAGTAGACGGGGACGAGGGTGAGCTCGAAGAAGAGGAAGAACACGAGCAGGTCGAGCGAGAGGAAGCTCCCGAGGCAGCCCGCCTCGAGCAGCAGCATCCAGGCGACGAAGGACTTGTCGCCGCCGTGGCGGCCCGAGCCCCCCATGGCGACGGGGAACAGCACGGCCGTCATCAGCACGAGGAAGAGGGAGATGCCGTCGATCCCGAGCGCCCAGGAGATGCCGAGGGCGGAGATCCACGGGTGGACGCTCACCATCTGGAAGTTGCCGTCGCCGCTCGTGAAGGCGACCGTGGCCGCCACGGCGACGCCGAGGGTGGCGAGCGAACCGGCCCAGCCGACGGCCCGCATGAGGGCCCGCGAGCCGGAGGGCAGCACCGCCGTCAGCAGGGCGGCGCCCGCAGGCAGGAGGACGAGGACGGTGAGGTAGGGGAAGCCGGCGCTCATGAGAACGTCCTCGAGGCGACCCAGGCCAGCAGGATGACGACCCCGGCCATGATGCCGAGGGCGTAGTTGCGGACGTAGCCGGTCTGCACCCTTCGCAGCACGGTTCCGCTTCTCCGCCAGAAGACGGCGAAGCTGTTCACCGCCCCGTCGATCACCCTGGTCTCGACGACGGCCGAGGTGAAGGCGGCCATGCGGGTCGAGTTGCGGGCGAGCAAGCGGTCGTAGCTCCAGTCGATGAACCAGGCCCGCTCGAGGAAGGTCGGCTCCACCTCCTTGCGGTAGACGGCCGTCCGCCACAGGCTGTAGGCGAGCCCGACCCCGATGAGCGCCAGCACGGCGTCGACGACGGCGAAGATGATCTCCGAGCCGGCGCCGAGGTGCGGGTTGAACAGGGCGTGGCCGACCACGGGGTTCAGCCAGCGCTCGAGGAAGACGAAGCTCGGGTGGAACGGCAGGTTGATGAAGCCGCCGAAGACCGAGCAGAAGGCGAGCACGATGAGCGGCACCGTCATCACCCAGCTCGGGTCGTGGGGGTGCAGCCGCCCGTGGGAGGCCCCGCCCGCCGGCTCGGCGATGCGCTCGTGGGGGACGTTCGGGTTGGAGGTGTCCGCCTCGAGGGCCGGCTCGGCGTGCCCCCGGCTCGTCCCGTCGCCGGTCGCCCGCGCCTCGACCCAGCGGGCCTTGCCCGAGAAGACGAGCATGTAGCAGCGGCCGAGGTAGTACGCCGTGAGGACGGCCGTGAGGGCGCCGAGGGCGTACAGCGCCGGGCTGTAGCCGTAGGCGTTGAGCAGCACGTCGCCCTTGGACCAGAAGCCGGCGAAGGGCGGCACCCCTCCGATGGCGAGCCAGGCGACGAGGAAGGTCCCCCCGGTGATCGGCATGAGCGCCCGGAGGCCACCCATGACCTTGGTGTTCTGCTCGTCGTTGAGGGCGTGGATGACCGAGCCGGCCCCGAGGAAGAGCAGCGCCTTGTAGAAGGCGTGCGTCAGCATGAGGAAGATGGCGGCCACGTACGCCCCGACGCCCGCGGCCATGAACATGTAGCCGAGCTGGGAGATGGTCGAGTAGGCGAGGATCTTCTTGATGTCGGTCTGGGCGCAGGCGATGGTGGCGCCGATGAAGGCCGTGACCCCTCCGATGATGGCGATGACGTGCCCGGCGTCGGGGGCGAGGTGGAGGATCGGGCTGATCCGGCACATGAGGTAGACGCCGGCGGTCACCATCGTGGCGGCGTGGATGAG
>JAKACF010000310.1 GCA_021821585.1 Actinomycetes bacterium | reverse complement strand
CCGAGCTCGACCGACGTGGCGCCGATCGGGTCGAAGAGACGCTCCCGTAGCCACTCCTCGAGCAGCGGCCCGCGCCCGACCCGCTCCTTCAGAATCCCGGCCACGATGTTGCTCGTCCCGCTCGAGTAGGAGAACCGCTCTCCCGGCGGGACGCGCGGCGGCCGGGCGGCGGCGAAGGCGGCGACGTCGTCCTTGCCGGAGCCGAAGAGCATCTCGATCACGTCGGAGGCGCCGGCGTCGACGTAGTCCTCCCGGAACTCGAGGCCGTCCCGCATCTCGAGCAGGTGCTCGAGGGTGATGGCCCGGCGGGGATCCCGAGGCGCAGCCCAGCCGTCGACCGGCGCCGGCTCCCCGAGCGACACCAGCCCGTCGGCGACGAGCAGCCCGATGGCGGCGTGCAGCATCGACTTCGCCATCGACCACGACAGCAGACGGCTGTCCGGGCCGACCGGGTCGGGAGGTCGGTCGAAGTGCTCGAGCACCCCGCCGTAGCGCTCGGCGACGAGCTGGCCCCGGTGGACGACGACGACGGCGAAGCTGCGAGCCATCGGGCCCTCGTCGTCGAATGCCTCCTCGAGAAGCGACGAGAGGTCGACGCCCGGCGGCGCGGGCGCCGTCGGCCACTCGGCGGTCGGCCACGGGACACGCTCGGCCTGCGGCGGGAGCGCCACGAGCCGCGAGCCATCTCTGCTCCCGACGCGGTCCTTGCTCACAGCCAGACCCCCGCGTCGTCCTCGGCCACGTCGTGGCAGGTCGGGCAGTAGTAGCGGACCTCGAGCGCCGTCCCGCAGAGCGCGTGCACGGGCAGTTCGGGGCCGCCACCGCGAGCGCTCCAGTCGCCGAGCAGCCGCAGCACGCCGCCGAGCTCCGCCGCCCTCGCCGTGGCCCGGTATTCGACGCGGACAGGCCGCGTCGAATACGGCTCGGCGACGACGAGGCCGTGGCGCTCGAGGTCGCGAAGTCGCGCCGAGAGCACGTTCGTCGCCACCCCCGGGACGGCGCGCTGGAGCTCGCCGAAGCGACGTGGCTGCTCGAGCAATGCCTTCACGACGAGCAGCGTCCAGCGGTCGCCGATCCGGCGCAGGGCGGCAGCGAGCGGCGACTCGGGGCCTGGGTCCGACATCAGCAGTGGTCTACACCTCACCGAGGTCCGTTGACTGACTTGCAACTTGCAAGTTAGTATCCCACCAGGAGGTGTGACCATGACTGCGCTCGACGACCTCTCGGCTGCACTGCGTTCGGCCACCGACACCGTCGGGGCGTGCGTGGTGGGGGTGAACCGCATCGGGAGCGGCCTCGTCATCTCCGAGGGCCTCGTCCTCACCAACGCGCACAACCTGCGCGGCGAGCAGCTGTTCGTCTCCATGGCCGGAGGTGAGGAGCGGCCGGCCTCGCTGCGGGCGGCCGACCCGGACGAGGACCTCGCCGTCCTCGAGGCCGACGCCGGCACGCCCGTCACCGCCTGGTCGGACCAGCCCGTCTCGATCGGCCAGGTCGTCATCGCGCTCGGGGCCAGGACGAGCGGTGAGATCCGACCGACGGCCGGGACCGTCTCGGCCGTCAGCCGCCCGTTCCGCGGACCGCGGGGACGCCGGATCGCCGGGGGATTCGAGCACACGGCGCCGCTCGGCCGCGGTTCCTCGGGCGGGCCGGTGCTCGACCTGAGCGGCGCCGTCGTCGGCCTGAACACCCACCGCCTCGGGGAGGGCTTCTATCTCGCTCTCCCGACCGACGCCGCCCTCCGCCGGCGCGTCGAGTCCCTCGCCGCCGGGCGGACGCCTCGACACCGACGGCTCGGCGCCGCCGTCGCCCCGCCGCGCGCCGCCCGGCACCTGCGGGCCGCAGCCGGCCTGCCGGAGGTCGACGGGGTGCTCGTCCGGGCCGTCGAGGAGGGGTCGCCGGCCGAGCGTGCCGGGCTCAAACGGGGCGATGTGCTGGTCTCGGCGGACGGCAGCCCGCTCAGGTCGGTCGACGACCTTCATGCCGCCCTGGCGAAGGACGGCCCCGCCCTCGAGCTCGCCGTGGTGCGGGCGACGGAGGAGTTGACCGTTCGGGTGGAGTTCCCGGGCTCGTAGCGGCGGCCTCAGGAGAGCTCGGGGTCGTCGGCGCTGGTGCGGTGGGGCATGAACTGCGGCGGGATCGTGCCGAGCCGGCCGGCCTGGTAGTCCTCGAGCGCCTGCAGGATCTCCTGGCGGGTGTTCATGACGAACGGCCCGTAGCGGGCAACGGGCTCGTTGATCGGCCGGCCGCCGAGCACGAGCACCTCCCAATTACCGGTGCCCCGCCCGTCCTGGACCCGGTCGGCGGTGACGCGGAAGGCTCCCCCGTCGCCGAAGACGGCCATCTGGCCCTCAGGCAGCGGACGAAGCTCGGAGCCCGCGAAGCCGTTGCCGGCGAGCGAGTAGGCGAGGGCGTTGAAGCTCGGGTCCCACGGCAGGTCGACCTGGGCTCCCGGCGAGACCGAGAGGTGGGCGAGGGTGATCGGTGTCCAGGTCTGGCCCGGCCCCTTGTGACCGTCGAGCTCGCCGGCGATGATCCGCACGAGCGTGCCTCCGTCGGGGCTCGACAGGAGCGCCACGTCGCCGGCCTCGATCGGCTGGTAACGCGGCGGTGTCCACTTGAGGCTCGCCGGCAGGTTCACCCACAGCTGGATGCCGTGGAAGAGACCGCCTTTCATGACGAGCTGCTCCGGCGGCATCTCGTCGTGGAGGATGCCGGCTCCGGCCGTCATCCACTGGGTGGCACCGTCGGTGATGAGACCACCCCCGCCGGTCGTGTCCCGGTGCTCGAACGCGCCGTCGATGATGTAGGTCACCGTCTCGAAGCCCCGGTGGGGATGCCACGGAGCTCCCTTGGCCTCACCCGGCGCGTACTCGACGGCGCCAAGGTGGTCGAGGAGGAGGAAGGGGTCCGCGAGGGGCAGGTCCGGGCTCGGGAAGGGCCGGCGGACCGGAAAGCCCTCTCCCTCGAAGGTGCGGACGGTTCGCACGACCCGCACGACCGGCCGCCGGGACGTGGATTCCGGGAGCTGGGCGAGCCGCGGCAGGCTCAGGGTGTCGGCGGTGACGGCGGGCATGGCGGCTCCTCCTCGGTGAGACCGGAAGAGTCAACAATACTTGCCTAAGCAAGTATTCCCCGGCTCACCCCCAGCCGTCGGCCTCGGCGTCGTAGACACCGCCGTACTGACGGGGCTCGGACGGCGCCGGCTGGGACGTCGGGTCGGCCGTCTCCATCAGCGTCGTCTCCTCCGCCGCCGGTGACTCGTAGCTGTAGCCGTAGCCGAGCGCCTCCATCGGACCGGTTGGGATCTCCGAGATGTCGACCGTCGCGGCCTCGGGCCGGTCGGTGTCCCACGGGGCGGTCGCATCGGCTGCCTCGTCGTTCACCGGATGGTCGGCGGTCTCGGGGTCTCCGATGATCTGGTCGAAGAGGCTGCCGCCGTGGCGGGGCGCCTCGCTCGTCTCGGCCTGCGCCGTCGGCGGACGTGCCTCGTCCTCGTCCGCCGCCTCGCTGAGG
>JAKACF010000309.1 GCA_021821585.1 Actinomycetes bacterium | reverse complement strand
TTTGGCACCTCACGGCTCAGGACGTCGGGCACCCGCGAGGGCCCCCACAGCGCCGACTGGTGGTACGCGCTCGAGCCCTGGCCACCGGCGTGGCCGAGGGCGGCGAGGACGAGAGCCCCCTCTTCGTGGCAGGCGACTGCCACCTCCGCCCAACCCTCGGCGCACTCGGCCGCCAGCGGCGCCCGCTCGTAGGGCCAGTCCGAGGGGTGGACCGAGGCCTCCTCGACGACGACCACGCCGGCGCCGCCGGCCGCCCGGGCCCGGTAGTAGGCGACGTGGCGCCGGGAGAGCGACCGGCGGCGACCGAGGTTCGTCTCGTGGGGACCGAAGACGACCCGGTTGCGGGCCGTGGCGGGGCCGAGCCGGAGCGGGTCGGCGAGGGTGGTCACCGACGGGTGGCGCCGAGGGCGACCGCCACCGGGCGCGAGCCGAGGGCGGCGGGCTTGGAGTGGCCCGCCGCCACGGCGGGCCGGGCGCCCCCCGCCAGCGCCGAGAGGGCCGCCTCGCCGTGGCCGAGGACGCACTCGGGGTCCGGCCCGTCGAGGGGGAGGCCGGTGAAGAACTTGGCCGCCATGCAGCCGCCGTGGCAGGCGGCGTACGACCCGCAGGCGTTGCAGGCGCCCCCGGCCTGCGGCTCCCGGAGCGAGGCGAACAGCTCCGACGAGCGCCACACCGCCGCGAAGCCGCCCGGCTGGCGGATGCTCCCCGCCTTGAACTCGGGGTGCATCACGAACGGGCAGGCGTAGACGTCGCCGAGCGGGTCGACGAGGCAGACCACCCTCCCGGCTCCGCAGAGGTTGAGCCCCGGGAGCGGCTCGTCGCCGAGCGGGGCCAGGTGGAAGAAGGAGTCCCCCGTCAAGACGTCGGGGTGCTCGAGGAGGAAGCGGTGGACCCCGGCCAGCTGGGTGGCGGAGGGACGGAGCCCGTCCCAGCTGAGCGCCCCGCGCCCGGACGGCCGCAGCCTCGTCAGGCGCAGCTCGGCGCCGTGGCTGCGGACGAGGCCGAGCAGCTCGTCGAGCTCCCCGGCGTTGTGGCGTGTGACGACGACGCTCACCTTGAACTTCGAGAAGCCGGCCCCGGCCAGGTTCTCCATCGCCCGGCGCGCCGCCGCGTAGCTGCCCGCCCCCCGCACCGGGTCGTTCGACTCCGGCCGGGCCCCGTCCAGGCTGATCTGGATGTCGAGGTAGTCCATGGCGGCGTAGCGGCGCGCCCGCTCGGGCGAGAGGGTCGTCCCGTTGGTGGAGAACTTGACGCCGATGCCGTGCCCGATGGCGTACTCGACGAGGTCGGTGAAGTCGGGCCGCAGCGTCGGCTCGCCCCCGCCCACGTTGACGTAGAAGACCCGCATCGCCGCCAGCTCGTCGAGAAAGGCCGTCGCCTCGCAGGTCGTGAGCTCCCGGGGGTCGCGCCGGCCCGAGCTCGACAGGCAGTGGGTGCAGGCGAGGTTGCAGCCGTAGGTGAGCTCCCAGGTGAGGCAGATCGGCGCCTCGAGCCCGTGTGCCAGCTCGTCGGCGAGGCGGGGGGTCTCAGCGGGCACGAATGACCTCGCTCCGCTGCAGGGCGGCGAGGGCGGCGACGAAGGTCGCTCGCCGCTCCTCGGCGATGCCGGCGGCCTCCATGGCCGAGGTGGCCGACCGGTGGGCGCCGAGGCGCCCGAGCAGCTCGACGAGCTCGCCCGAGCGGACGAAGTTGAGTCGGCGGTTGCCGTAGTGGTAGGCGAGGGCGCCGAAGGGCTCGGGGCGGAGCGCCACCGCCGGGTCGAGCTCGTAGGGCTGGTCGGGGTCGAAGCCGGCCCCGGGAGCGGTCACCGCCGGCTCAGTAGACCCCGCACATGCCATCGATCGAGATCTCCTCGACGAGCAGCTCCTCCTCGACGAGTCCCCCCGCCACCTCCTCGCGGTCCGCCTCCGCCGGGGCACCGGGAACCGGCCCGCCGGCGGCGGTGAGGGGATCGCAGACGACGACCTCTGACATCGAGCGGACCTCCGGTGGATCGGGGGCGGGAAGGGCCCGCCGCATGGGCGCGAAGTATAACGACGCGCCCTTCGGGGCCCCAGCTCGACCCGTCAGCCGGCGGGGGCGGGCGTCACCGTCCCGGCGAAGTACGCCGTCCCCGAGATCGTCATGGTGAAGGGCACGTTGTCGCGGTTCAGCACGTCGTAGGCCGGGTTCGGGGCGGCGGTCGGCGTCGGGTTGATCGACTGGATCGTGATCAGCCTCGGCAGCGAGTACAGGTCGCTCAGGAACTTGTCGACGTTGGCGTGCGCCCCGGTCACCGTGAGCGAGACCGGGATCGTGCTGAGGGTGCTCGGGGCGACGGCCGGGCTCGTCGTGTTCGCCGTCACGCTCGTGATGTCGACGTGGTCGGAGTTCGACAGCTTGCCGAGCTGGTAGACGAGCTGGCCCTGCTCGGGCTGGACCGGGACCTGGGAGCCGAAGAAGGTGAGGAACGTCTGGTACTTCGTGACGAACCCCGCCTCGGCGATGAGCTGGGCCAGCTGGGCGTGCAGCGAGGCGATCTCCGTCACCTGCTGCTGCTTCTGGGCGTTCACCGAGGCCAGCTTGTTGGTCTCGGGGGTCCACCAGGCGAAGTAGAAGGCCACGATCAGCACGATGACCGCCCCGATGGCGCCGAGCACCCGGGGACGCTTGAGGACGTCGGTGTTGACGGAGTTGAGCTTGCTCACTTGGGCTGCACCTCGAACTTGTTGAGGCGGCTCGACTGGATCGTCCCGAGGACGTCCAGCTGGGCCGACCAGGTGACGGTGTTACCGGAGGGGTGCGAAAGGCCCGTGTTGCTCACGACCCTGAACTGCGACGAGGTCTCGAAGGTGTTGATCCAGGTGCGGAAGTACGGGAAGCCGAAGTTCGTCGTCATGTTGACGTTCACCGTCGCGATGACGACCGTCTCCCGCTGCGCCTTGGTCTGCGAGGACGGTGGCGGCGTCGTGGCCGCCGGTGTCCCCGTGCTCGTCGTCGGCGCCACCGGCGGCGAGTACGAGCCCGAGAACGAGGTCACCGACCCGCCCTTCGGCGTGTCCTTCGCCAGGTCCGAGAGGACGGCCGGCCAGTTGACCTCGTTGCCGAGGATGGGGGCCACCGAGCTCTGGTCGCTCTTGATGCTGGCGTAGGCCTTGGCGGCCTTGTTCTTCTGGGCGATCTGCAGGTGCAGAGAGGTGATATCGGCCTTCTGGCTGGCGACGCCGTTCTCGGCGTTGTGGACGTCGAGGTAGCGGAGCACCCCGAGGCCGACCAGCCCGATCACGACGACCACGGCGGCCGCCAGGACGCCCCGCTCGACGCGCTGCTGGCGCCGGGCGGCGGTGATCTCGGGCGGGAGGAGGTCGAGGGACTTCACCCCCGCCGCGTCCGGGAGGGCGAGGCCGAGGACGGTCGAGACGAGCGGGTCCCGCCGCAGCAGGTCGTCCGGGCTCAGGTTGAGCGCCGTGGCGTCGACCCGGGCGAGGGCGCTGCCGGGGACGACCTCGGCCCTCGTCTGCTGCTGGAGGCGCTCGGCGAAGCCGGCGAGGCGGG
>JAKACF010000308.1 GCA_021821585.1 Actinomycetes bacterium | reverse complement strand
GCCGAGCTGACAGCCTCGGGGACGTGGCAGGCAAACAGCGCCGCCTTGGTCTCGCCATCCCCCTCGGGCCTGTCGGTGCAGGCCGATCTTCTCAGCCCGAACGGTCAGGCCACCGTCTCCCCCTTCGACGTGCCCTCGGTCCTGCCGGCGGTCGCCACCAGGGCGCTCGTCAACCTCGACGCCTCGGCGAGCAGCCCCAACCAGGCCCTCGCCGTCGGGCTCGACCAGTCTCAGCTCACGATCGTGGCCCGCTCGATCGTGCCCGCCCTTCCCTCGGTCGGCGCCGACTCCTCGATGATCGACCTCGGCCTCGCCGAACGCGAGCAGGCCGGCCAGGCCCTCGGGGTCACCTGGCAGGTGTGGTGCCACCGGGCACCGAGCCCGGCCCTGTTGGGCCGCCTGCGCGCCGAAGGTGTCCGCCTCCTCTCTGCGCGGCGGGCGCGCACCGTGCTCACCGGTATCGACCACACCGGGCCCTCGTTCGGCTTCGACCTCTACGGCCTCGCAGCGGGTGGCGCGGCGCTGCTGGCACTCGGGGCCCTTCTGTTCGCCATGGCATCGGACGCGCGAGAGCGCCGCATCGAGTACAGCGGCTTGGAGGCGGTCGGCGTGCCCCGCTCCACCTTGCTCGGAGCCCTCCTCCTCGAGTCGAGCACGCTGAGCCTCGTCGGCGCCGTCGCCGGCACGGCAGCCGCCGCGCTCAGCTCGTACCTCGCTCTCCAGTTCCTACCGGAGTTTCCACCCGGGCGAGTCGGAGCTCCGCTCGCCGTCGGACTTCCCTGGGCGGTGGTCGCCCTCACGGGCGTCGCCATGTTCGTCGCTCTCGAGCTGGCGGCGGTCGCCGCAAGCCTGGTGCTCGTGCGCGGCGTCCGCCCGGAGCTGTTGAGGCTGGCCCGGTGACCGGGGTCCCGCAGCCGGAGTACATGCTCGAGGCGACGCCGGTCGACAACGCGCGGCCGCGCGCCGCCATGGACATCGAGTGCGTCTCGTTGGTCCATCTCTACCACCTGCCCGACAACGACGTCGTGGCGTTGCGGGGAGTCGACCTCGACATCGCAGCCGGGGAGCTGGTGGCGCTCCTCGGGCCCTCGGGCACGGGCAAGTCGACACTGCTGAGGATCATCGCAGGGCTCCTCAAGCCGTCTGCCGGGAAGGTCCTCGTCGGTGGCCGTGACGTCGCCAGGATGTCGGCGGCGGAACTGAGGCGCTACAGGGCGGTCGACGTCGGCATCATCCTGCAGGACCCGCTCGCCAACCTGCTGCCCTACGCCACCGTGCTCGAGAACCTCGAGTTCGCCGCCGAGGGTGCCCGCGCCCTCGAGTCGGCGCCGGCGCTCTCCGAGCGCGACCTCATCGCCCTGCTCGGCCTCGACGCCTACGCCGACCGCCCGGTGGCGACGCTGTCGGGAGGCGAGCAGCAACTGGCGGCGTTGGCGGCCGGGGCGGCGGCAGGCGGCCGGCTGCTCCTCGTCGACGAACCGACGAGCCAGCTCGACCCCCATGAGCGGGACCGTGTCTCGGCAGCTCTGCACGACCTCCACACCGGGAGCGGGGCGACGGTGGTCATGGTCACCCACGACCCCGAGCTCGCCGCCTCGGTCCCCCGCACGGTCACGATCCGCGACGGACGGGTCGGCGAGGAGGGTCGCCACGGCACCCAGTACGCCGTCGTCGGGCGAGACGGGACGGTGCAGCTCCCGCCAGACGTCCTCGAGCTCGTCCCGCCCGACACGCTGCTGCGCATCGTCCGGCACGCCGACCGCATCGAGCTGCAGCTCCCGGACGACGGGGGGGCCTCCGGTGAGGAAGGGGGCGTCCGGTGAGCACCACCCGGCTGCAGGCCGAGGGCCTGCGCCTGTTCCTCGGCGAGCGCCAGCTCCTCGACGGCGTCCATCTCGAGGCCAACGGTGGCGAGATGGTCGCGGTGACCGGTCCGTCCGGGGCGGGGAAGTCGACGCTGCTCCTCGTCCTCGCCGGCGTGCTCAGGCCCGACGAGGGTGCGGTCGCCTACTCGACCGAGGGCGGCGACGCCCCGGTGATCGGCCTCGTCCCCCAGACGCTCGCCCTCGCAGCAAGCCTCACCGCGGCTGAGAACGTCGCGCTCCCCGTCCAGGTCCGGGGCTGCGACGCGAAGGAGCTGCAGCAGCGGGTGGCCTCCTCGCTCGAGGCGGTCGGCCTCGGGGCGGCGTCGGACCGGCTGGTCACGGAGCTGTCCGGCGGCCAGCGCCAGCGGGTCGCCGTCGCTCGGGCGCTCGCCATGGCCCCGGACGTGATCATCGCCGACGAGGCGACCGCCGAGCTCGACGGCGACAACCAGCGGGTCGTGATGGACCTCCTCGAGGAGGAGGCGGGGCGAGGCGTCCTCCTCGTCCTCGCCACGCACGACTCGCTCGTCGCCGAACGCTGCGGGCGGACCTACCAGCTCGACGGCGGGCAGCTCCTGGCGGCCTCGTCGACCGGCGGGACGGCCGGATAGCAGCGGCAGCCGCCGCCGGGCGGTAGCTCGAACGGGGGCCGTGCGGCTTGCCTCTCGAGCGTGGACCCACTCGACGAGCTTCGGCGCGAGACGGCGGAACACGGCTACGGGATCCGGGTCGGCAACGGCAGCGGTGCTCGGGCGGCGTTCGTGCCGCCCGAGCACGGTCTCCTCGTCATCGGCCCACCGCGCTCGGGCAAGACCTCGTCGCTCGTCGTGCCGAACGTGCTGTCCGCCTGCGGGCCCGTCGTCGCCACCTCGACCAAGGCCGACCTGCTGCGCGCCACCTGCCATGCGCGCTCGCGCGTCGGGGAGTGCCTGCTGTTCGACCCGGGAGGGCGCACGCCACCGCTGGCCGGCGTTCGCACTGTCGGATGGTCGCCGCTTCTCACCTCCCACGACTGGGACGGCGCCACGTTGCTCGCCCAGACGATGGTGCTGACCGCCCGCCCCGCCTCAGAGCACGGGGAGGCCTACCACTGGAGCGAGCGGGCACAGGCGCTCCTCGCGCCGGCCTTCCACGCGGCTGCGCTCGACGAGATGGGGATGGCCCGGCTGGCCGCCATGGTCGACCGGCGCCAGGGAGCCGAGCTTCGAGCCGTCCTCGCCCGCCACGACGTGGAGATCCCTCTTCGCACACTGGAGGGCATTCTCGAGACCGACGAGCGCGAGCAGAGCGCCATCTGGTCGACCGCCGCCTCCATCCTCTCGGCCTACCGGTCCGAGCGTGCGCTCGCGTCGACCACACCCGAGGGCGTCGACTTCGACGGCCTCGTGAGAGGGGGAGACACCCTCTACCTCTGCTCGGGGTCCGAGGCGCAGCGCCAGGCCGCCCCGCTCGTCGCCGGGTTGATCCGCGACGTCCGGGCGGCGGCCTACCGGGCTGCGGCCGTGGGTGAGCTCGGATATGCCTGCGGCTCGCCGCCGCTGCTTCTCGTGCTGGACGAGCTCGCCAACATCGCGCCGCTGCACGACCTGCCCACTCTCGTCTCAGAAGGGGGGAGCCAGGGCGTGGTGACGCTCGCCTGCCTGCAGGACCTGAGCCAGGCCGTCGCCCGCTGGGGGCGTCT
>JAKACF010000015.1 GCA_021821585.1 Actinomycetes bacterium | reverse complement strand
GCCACCGGGATGGCGCTGCAGTCCACCATCCCCTTCGCCGAGAGCGAGCAGCTGCGCGAGCGGATCTCGGCCGCCATCGACGGCCTCGACGACACCATCCGCGAGATCCGCAACACGATCTACGGGCTGTCGGCCTCCCAGTCCACCGACCACCAGCTGCGCAACAAGCTGCTCGAGCTGGTCGCCTCGGCCGAGGACCAGCTCGGCTTTGCTCCCTCGGTCCGCTTCGAGGGCCCGATCGACGCCGGGGTGCCGAGCGACATCGCGGTCCACGTCGTGGCCGTGGTGCGCGAGGCGCTCTCCAACACCGCCCGTCACGCGCATGCCGACCAGGTCCAGGTCCAGGTGGCGCTCGACGACGGGAGCGTGCGCGTGTCGGTCTCCGACGACGGGGTCGGCATCGGGCACCCCGAGCGCTCGAGCGGGCTCACCAACCTCGACGAACGGGCCCGCCTGCTCGGAGGTCGGTTCGTCGTCTCCCAGGCGGCCGGCGGCGGCACGCGCCTCGACTGGTCGGCCCCGGTCGGCCGCCCCTGACCCCTCGGCGAGCCGGGCGGGGTCGCCAGCCGGCAGCCGTGGCGCCACCTGCTCGGGGTGCCGAAGCGCCCCGTCGCCCCGACCGCGAAGCCCGACCATGCCGGCGAGGTCACCCTGGCCCGTTTCGCCCTCGACCCGGCGGGGTGGCCGAGGACGCGGTCGCGCGCGAGCAGGCGAGGTCGACCGGCGGTGCCGGGTCGACCAGGGCGACGATCTCCATGCCGAGCGGGCGGAGCCCGCGAGCCCGCATGAAGGTGCGCCCGGTTCGTCCGCAGCCGTTCGGGTCGGCTCTCACTGACATGGCACTCTCCCTCCGGCCGCGCCGGCACGCCACCAGCCTGCGCCGCGACGTCCCGGTGACGGTAGGGACGGAAGTCACACGGCCCGGCGAGCTAGGGCCGAGCGGCGCGGCCGAATGAGTCGAAGGGCCCTAGGGCGAAGGGCGCCGTTCGAGCATCACTGGTAGTGGGGCCACCGTCGGGGACGATGCCGGGGAGGCGGTCCCGGTGTCTCTCGGACCCGAGAGGAGGTCAGTGAGAAGGGTCGTCGTCGCCGTGGCGGTGCTGGCGGCGTCCGCCTCCTCGCTGGCCGGCGTCCCCTCGGCCGCCGCCACCGTCGCTGCGCCGCGGTGGAGCTGTCCCGCTGCGCCGTACGGGATCCACCGCGAGGCGCCGGCGGTAGCAGGCGGCGGCCGGACGGTGGCCCTGACCTTCGACGACGGGCCAGGCCCGAGCACGCGTGCGATCCTGTCGATCCTCGAGCAGGAACGCGTGCGGGCGACCTTCTTCAACCTGGGCTCGGCGGAGGCGGACGACCCCGGCGCTGTCCGAGCCGAGGAGTCTGCCGGCTTCCTCGTCGCCAACCACACCTGGAGCCACGTCGGGCTGCGCGGCCTCTCCTCCGCGACCCAGGCGGGGCAGATGGACGGCACCATCGCGGAGCAGCGGGCGCTCGTCGGGACGACGCCGTGCGCGTTCCGGCCGCCGTACGGGGCGTACGACTCGACCACCCTCTCGCTCGCCTCGGCCCGCCACATGGGCGTGTGGCTCTGGAACGTCGACACCGAGGACTGGAAGGCCGGCGGCTCGGGCTCGTCCTACTGGGTCGACCGGATTGTGCACCTGGCCGAGTCCGAGGGCGGGGCGCTCGCCCATCCGGTCATCCTCCTCCACAACCAGGCGATCGCCATGCCGGCCACGGTGGCGGCGCTGCCGACCATCATCGGCTACTTCAAGGCCCGCGGCTACCGCTTCGTCGACCTGCTCGGACGAGCCGGGGCGCCGCAGGGATGCGGCACCGGGCCTCCGGCGACGGCGACCGCCACGACGCTGAAGGGAGGGACGGGCCTTGTGCCGGGCGCCTCCGCGACCTCGCCGGGCGGCCAGTACCGACTCGTCATGCAGCGCGACGGCAACCTCGTCTTCTACGTGGCCTCCCGGGCCCTGTGGAGCTCGGGCACCGCCGGGCACCCCGGCGCCCGGGCCTTCATGCAGCGGGACGGCAACTTCGTCGTCTACTCCGCCTCGGGGGCCGCGCTGTGGTCGACCCGGACCTCCGGGCACGCCGGTGCCACCCTCCAGCTGCGCTCGAGCGCCCTGTTCGGCGTGGTGTCGTCGGCCGGCGCCCTCGTGTGGTCGTCCCGCAGCTCGAACAGTCGTCTGGCGCCCGGGGAGGCGCTGCGGAGCGGCTGGTACCTCCTCTCACCGGCGAGCGCCTGCCGGCTCAGCATGCAAGCGGACGGCAACCTCGTGCTGAGGGCGCAGAGCGGCGCCGTGCTGTGGCAGACCGGTCCGCATGCCGGCACCAAGGACGCCGCCCTCCTGCAGCGGGACGGCAACCTCGTCATCTCCTCCGAGTTGGGCACCGTCGTGTGGTCGAGCGGGACCGCCGGTCACGCGGGCGTCTCGCTGTACGTGACCCGTGACGGCACCGTCCTGCTCGAGACCGCCGAGGGGTCGGTCCCCTGGTTCCGGTGAGCCAAAGAGTCCTAGGACCCTAGGAGGCCGGAACGGCGCGGCCGTAGGTTGACGCCATGACGGTGGATGCGACACAGGTCGAGGAGGCCATCGAAGCGGCGGCGGCTGCGGAGCTGTCGGGGGAGGCCCCCGTCGAACCAGACGATGACGAGGTGGAGGTGCCCCTCGACGCCATCCTCGCACGCCAGCTCGAGGAGCCGGTTTTCGACGACGAGGACGACGAGGAGCTGTGGGCGGACCCCGACTCCGAGCGGGAGTGGCAGTTCCCGGTGTTCGTGGCGAGGGCGCGCCCCGACGAGTTCGTGTGCGACGGGTGCCACCTCATCAAGCGCCGCAGCCAGTTCGAGGCGACGGCGAACCTCTGCCACGACTGCGTCATCACCGGCCCGTCGCCGGCGGTGGTGCTCGGACTGACCGGTGCCTGACGGTCACGAGCGATCGGGCGACCGGCCGCCGCGGACCCTCGACAAGGCGCCCCGCCCGAGAAGCGATCCGAGCTCGCGCCACCCGGCCGCCTTCCCGTCCTTCGAGCGCCACCCCCTGCGCCTCGTCGGGCAGTGGGCGCGCCACGTGGCTGCCGGCGAGCTCGAGGAGACGCTCTCCCTCTACGCCCCCGACGCCGTCGTCTCGCTCGACGGCGACGCGCTGAAGGGCCACCGGCACATCTCGGGCCTCGTCGAGAGCCTGCCCGTGTTCGAGGGCGGCGTCCTCCCCAAGGTGCGGGTGGACGGCGACGCCGTCCTCGCAAGCTGGGAGCCCACCCGGGCCGGCGAGGCGGCGTTGGCCGTTCGCAGCCGGGTGCACGATGGCCTCATCGCCGAGCAGTGGATCGGCAAGGCGTCACCGCAGACGGTGGCGACCGTTCCCCTCGAGGGTGAGGGCCTCGGCCCCGAGGTGGCGATGACGATCCTCACCCACGGGCAGGTGGACGAGGACGACGTGGCCTACGTGCGCCATCGGGTGGCGCGGCTCATGGCCGGAGCCGAGGAGCCCGTCTTGCACGCCCGGGTGAAGCTCGCCGTGACGCCGCACCGGTCCATGGAGCGGCCGGCGACAGCCCAGGGGAGCCTCGACATCGGGGGCCGGGTGCTGCGCGGGCACGTGGCCGCACACTCCCTCACCGAGGCGATCGACCTCCTCGTCGACCGGCTCTCCTACAAGCTCGAGCACGAGTACGAGCGCACGAGGGTGCTGAAGCGCCACGCCGCCCTCGAGCCGGGATCCGGCGAGTGGCGGCACGGCGACCTGCCGGCGCACCGGCCGTCGTACTTCGACCGGCCGGTGGAGGAGCGCCAGCTCGTCCGGCACAAGGCCTTCGCCGCCAGCGAGGAGACGGTCGACGAGGCGGCCCTCGACCTCGACCAGCTCGACTACGGCTTCCACCTCTTCCACGACCTCGACTCGCGGGAGGACTCCCTGCTCGAGCGTCTCGACGACGGCTCGCTGCGCCTGCAGCGGGCGCACCCGAGCACGGTCGAGCCGGCGAGCATCCACCACATCGAGCTCGGCGAGCTGCCCGCCCCCGAGCTCACCTTGGAGGCGGCCATCGAGCGGCTGGATGCCGGAGCCGAGCACGTCGTCTTCTTCACGACCGGTCCGTCCTCGCGAGGCGCGGTGCTCTACCGGCGCTACGACGGCCACTACGGGCTCATCACCCTCGAGTGAGCCGGCCGCCGGCTCGTCGCGCCGGGTCAGCCTGAGGCGCCGCGGCGCCGCTCGCTCATCTCCTCCGGCTCGTGTCCCCTGGTCTCGGGCAGGAGGGCGAACAGCCCGGCGGCCGCGGCAGCCGGGAGGAAGGTGACGAGGGCAGAGAGGCCGAAGCGGTTGTCGACGTCCGCCACCGCCCCGAAGATCACGAGTCCGACGACCGCCCCGATCACCCCGGCGGCGACCACCCAGCCCGCCACCGACGCCCGCACCGCGGTCGGGAAGAGCTCGTTCACGAGAGCCCCGAGCGCGGGGGCGAGCATGGCGCCGGCGAGCACGCCGAGGATGTAGCCGACCACGAGGGTCGTCCTCCCGCCCGAGTAGGCGATCGCGCCGAAGCAGGCGACCGCCACCATCCCCGCCGCCGCCGTCGCCCGCCTGCCCACCCGATCGGCGAGGAAGCGACCGGCGAGCAGCCCCACCAGCCCGGCCACCCCGGCGCCCACCACCATGAGGGCGGTGGCGCCGCCGCCGAGGTGGACGAAGCTCTGGGCGTAGAGGAAGACGAAGGTGTTGGCAGGTCCGGTGATGACCGAGATGGCGAAGCTGAGCGCCACGACGATGGGGAAGCGCCGGAGGTGCTCACCGACGACGCCGAGCACCGGCATGGGGTGGACGGCCTCGGTCGCCGCCACCTTGAAGCGGGCCGGCTCGGGAACGGCGCCTCGTACGAACTGGGTGACGACGAGGGGGATGAGGGCCAGCGCGAAGAGCCCGCGGAAGCCGAGGGTGTGGAGGAAGAGGCTGTGCACGATGGCGATCAGGCCGGCGCCGACCCCGTAGCCGGCCGCCACGAGGGCGACGGCCTTGGCCCGGTCGGAGCTCGCCGTCTGCTCGGCGGCGATGACCTGGGCGAGGGCGTTGGTGGCGCTCAGCATCGGTCGACCGGAGGCGAAGATGATCACGAAGGCCCAGTATGAGGGGCTGATCGCCGCCACGGCGGTGAGGACGAGGCCGGTGGCGAGGGTCCACAGGAGCATGCGCCGCCGTCCGAGCCGGTCCGCCAGGCCCGACAGCGGCATGCCGCCGAGCGAGGCCAGGCGGATGACGGCCAGCCCGACGCCGAGCTCGGTGCCCGACAGACCCGCCTGGTCGGCGACGGTCGATCCGTGGACCACGTGGCCGAAGCTCCGGGCGACGTCGCCGAGGGCCGCGACGGCGCCGAACTGACCGAACCCGGAGGCAACGGCGATGAGGGCGACCGCCAGCACCGAGCGGTCCCGCCAGCGGCGCAGGGCGAGGGGCGGCCCGGCGGCCTCGGGCACGAGCGGTTGCTGGGTCCGGTCCACGGTCCCCATACGGTGGCACACCGGCCCGGCGGGCCGGCTCGCGAACGGCAGCGACCGCTCAGGCGCCCCGCGGGCCCCGCCCGAGCCGCTTCTCGACCTCGAGCACGAGCCGGGTCGTGCGTACCAGCGTGTCCGGGTTGAGGCTCATCGAGTCGATCCCGATCTCGACGAGGAACTCGGCCATGTCCGGGTAGTCGGAGGGGGCCTGGCCGCACAGGCCCGAATGGATGCCGTTCCGCCTGCAGCCCTCGACCGCCAGGCGGATCATCTCCTTCACTCCCTCGTCCCGCTCGTCGTAGTCGAAGGCCACGAGCTCGCTGTCGCGGTCGACGCCGAGCGTCAGCTGGGTGAGGTCGTTCGAACCGATGGAGAAGCCGTCGAAGCGGGCGGCGAACTGGTCGATGAGGACGACGTTGTTCGGGATCTCGCACATGGCGTAGACCTGCAGTCCGTTCCGGCCCCGTTCGAGCCCCTCCTCGGCCATCCTTGCCAGCACGGCGTCCGCCTCGCCGAGCCTCCGGACGAAGGGCACCATGAGGACGACGTTGCTGAGGCCCATCTCGTCGCGAACCCGGCGCAGCGCCCTGCACTCGAGGCGGAAGCCCTCCTCGTAGCGCGGGTGGGCGTAGCGGGCGGCGCCCCGGAAGCCGAGCATCGGGTTGTCCTCGCTCGGCTCGAACGCCGCCCCGCCGAGCAGGCTCGCATACTCGTTCGTCTTGAAGTCGGACAACCGGACGACGACGGGCTTGGGGAAGAACGCCGCCGCGATCGTGCCGATGCCCTCCGAGAGGCGCTCGACGAAGAAGGCGGCACCGTCGGGGTAGCCGGTGACGAGCCGCTCGATCTCGGCCCGCTCCGCCTCGTCGCTCACCTGTTCGGGATGGAGCAGGGCGAGCGGGTGCGCCTTGATCGACTCGGAGATGATGAACTCCATGCGGGCGAGGCCGACGCCGTCATTCGGCAGGAACGAGGTCTTGAAGGCGACGTCGGGATTGCCGAGGTTCACCATCAGCTCGGTCGCCGGCCGAGCGATGTCGGAGACCTCGGTCCGCTCCACACGGAAGGGGATCAGGCCGCGGTACACGCGGCCGGTGTCGCCCTCGGCGCACGAGAGCGTCACCTCGGCGCCCGTGGCGAGCGCCGTGGTGGCGTTCCCGCAGCCGACGACGGCAGGGATGCCGAGCTCCCTCGCGATGATGGCGGCGTGGCAGGTCCGCCCGCCCCTGTTGGTGACGATGCCGGCGGCGGTCTTCATGACCGGCTCCCAGTCGGGCGTCGTCGTGTCGGCGACGAGGATCTCACCGGGCCGGAACCCAGCCAGGGCGTCGAGGTGCTCGACGAGGTGGACGCTGCCGGACGCGATGCGCTCCCCGACGGCCCGACCCTCGACGAGGACCGTTCCCCGGCTCTCGAGCTCGTACTCCTCGATGGCGGTGACGCTGCGCTGGGAGGCGACGGTCTCCGGACGGGCCTGGACGACGTAGATCTGGCCGTCGGTGCCGTCCTTCGCCCACTCGAGGTCCATCGGCCTGCCGTAGTGCCGCTCGACGACGAGGGCGGCCTCGGCGACCTCCAGCACCTCGTCGTCGTTCAGGCAGTAGCGCGCCCGGTCCGGCCTCGGCGTCGGCACGTTGCGCGTGGTCCTGCTCGCCTCCCCGTCGGTGAGCACCATCTTCACGGCCTTGTCGCCGAGCAGCCGGCGCAGCACGGTTCGGTGACCGCGCTCGAAGGTCGGCTTGTGGACGTAGAACTCGTCCGGCTCGACGGCGCCCTGGACGACGTTCTCCCCGAGGCCGTACGAGCCGCTCACGAGGACGACGTCGCGGAAGCCGGACTCGGTGTCCAGGGTGAAGGCGACCCCGGCCGAGGCGAGGTCGGACCGGACGAGCTTCATGACGCCGATCGAGAGTGCCACCTTGAACTGGTCGAAGCCCTGATCGACCCGGTAGTGGATCGAGCGGTCGGTGAACAGGCTGGCGAAGCAGCGCCGGCACGCCTCGACGAGGTTGGCCTCGCCCCGGACGTTGAGGAAGGTCTCCTGCTGGCCGGCGAAGCTGGCAGTCGGCAGGTCCTCGGCCGTCGCCGAGCTCCGCACGGCGAGGCGCACGTCGTCGCCGTACTCGGCCCTGAGGGCGGCGTAGCCCTCGAGGAGCTCGGCGGTCACCTCGGGCGGGAGCCCCGCCCCGTAGACGACCTCCCGCGCCCGCTTTGCCCTCCGGGCCAGGTCGGCGAGGTCGGAGACGTCGAGGCCGTCGAGCGCCTCGTGGAGGTCCTCCCATGCCCCGGCTCGCTCCAGGGAGATGCGGTAGGCCTCGGCGGTGAGGGTGAAGCCGTTCGGGACGCGAAGCCCCTTCGAACGCAGGCTCCGGTACATCTCCCCGAGCGAGGCGTTCTTGCCCCCGACGAGGGGGACGTCCCCTATCCCGATCTCCTCGAAGAAGCGGACGTAGTTGCGAGGATGGGTCTCAGCCACCGGGGTGGGAGAGCTCCTGCTCGACCTCGAGGGCGCCTCCGTCGAGCTTCTCGCCGCTCTCGACGAGGGCGGCGGTGACGTCACGGAGTGAGACGATGCCGACGAGCTGGCACTCGTCGATGATCGGGAGGTGGCGGATGCCGGCCGAGAGCATGGCGTGGGCGGCGGCGGGGACGGAGTCGGACACCGTCAGATAGCGGGGCTGGCGGCTCATGACCTCGGCTACCCGCACCTCGTCGGGGTCGCCCCCTCCGGCCAGCGTGGTGACGAGGTCGCGCTCGGAGACGATGCCGGTGATGTCGCCGTTCTCCACGATGGCGACCGTGCCCACCTTGGCGCTCGCCATGGCGGCCGCCGCCTCCCGGAGGGTGGCGCCGTCCTCGATGGAGACCACGAGGGGGGTCATCAGCTCGCCGAGGTGCTTGGTGCGAGGCGGATGAATGGTCATGTGACGATCTTCCCCCTCGCCGGGCGGCGCAGGGAGGGTCCAAAGTCCCCTTTCGCCGGCGGGCTCGCTATGGTGGATCGCCCGGTTCAAAGGAGCTGTCCCCATGAGCGAACACGAGGCGGCCGACAAGGCTGCCGAGGCCGACGAGCAGGAGCAGTCCGAGGTCGTGGAGGAGCAGCAGGTCTTCGTGCCTGCGCCGAGGGGGGACGACGTGCCCGAGGCCGACTGGCTCGAGCAGTCGATCGAGGAGGTCCCCGAGGAAGAGGAGCGCTGAGCCCCGCCTCGCCGGACACGCCGTGAGGGGTCGGGTCTGGTTCCTCGCCGGAGCGGCCGCCGGCGTCGCCCTCGGCCTCGGGCACGTCCCCTACCTCGCCGGCGCAGCGGCCAGCCTGGCCGAGAGCGCCCAGCGCGCCGTCGGCTCCGCCGGCTCGGCGATCGTCCGCGCGGGCGCCCGCCACGGGGCGCCGCGCCGGGCCGTCCAGGGGGTCTTCGGCCTCCTCACGGTCCTCGTCCCGGGCGTGACGGCTCTCCTGCTGGTCCTCGCCGGCGCTGCCGCCAGCCGCCTCCGGGTGGTGATCGGGCTGCTCGTGGTCGCCGTCGGCGTGGTGGGCTTCCGCTACCTGCCGCACGGCGTCGCGAGCGGGACCCTCGTCTTCGCCCTCGGGGCGGCGGCGCTCGCCGTCTTCGCCGTCGGCCCCGTCTTCGTCATGCCGCTGGCGGCGGTGGCCGCCCTCATCGGGACCGAGTTCCTGCCCCGCTTGATCGCTGGCGGCCCGTCGGCGGCCCATGGCGCCGTCGTCGAGGTGCACCGGGCGCTGTTCGCCCGACCGGGGGCGCCGCTTGCTCTCGAGGCGGCACTGCTGGCGCTGGCGGCGGTCCCCTTCGCCCTCGCCGCCCGCCTGGCGCTGCGCTAGCTGCACGACATGGTCCTCGAGATCGAGACGCGCGTCCTGGACGGCGCCTGCGGGCCGCTCACGGCCGAGGTCGTCGAAGGACCCGACGACCTCCCTGCGGTCGTGGTGCACCCGGGCAGCCCCGGTTCCCGCCTGCTCTTCCCACCGGCCGCCGCCCATGCGCTCGAGAGGCACCACCTCCGCCTCGTCAGCTACGACCGCCCCGGCTACGGGACGACGCCCGCCCGCCCGGGCCGGAGCGTGGCCGACGCCGCCGCCGAGGTGGCCCAGCTCGTGGACGGGCTCGGCCTGACGCGCGTCGGTGTCCTCGGCGTCTCGGGCGGTGGTCCCTACGCCCTCGCGTCTGCGGCCCTGCTGCCCGGGACGGTGTCGGCCTGCTGCGTGGTCGCCGGCCTCGCGCCTTACGGCGCCCCCGGCCTCGACTTCGCCGCCTCCTGGTCCGATGAGCACCGCCGGGAGGTCGAGCTCTTCTTCGAGGACCGCCCCCTCGCCCGCGAGCACTTCCGCACCGAGGCGGGCGAGCTCGTCGGCGTGCTCGGCCGTCCCGAGGGCTGGCTCGAGCGATGGGGCGAGGCCGCGGGGCGTGACGAGGCGCACAGCCGGGCCCTCGCCGAGCACCTCGCCCGCCAGATGGCCGACTGCCTGCAGGGCGGAGACGAGGGCTGGTGGGACGACTGGGCCTCCTACCTGCTCGATTGGGGGGTCCCGCTCGATGCCATCGGCGCACCGGTCAGCCTCGTGTACGGGGCGGAGGACCGCTCCGTGCCGCCCGAGCACGGACGTGCGCTCGCACGTCTCGTCGGCCACGCCGAGCTCGAGGTGGTGGCAGGCGCCGACCACTCGACGATCGAGCCGGAGCAGCGCTGCCGGGTCTACGAGTGGCTGCGCCGAGCGGCCCGCTAGGCCGGCTCTGCCGGAGGGCCGAGCGCGGTCCAGCCACGAGCGGCCCCGAAGAAGGCATGCTGGCGCCGATCGACGCGGACGGGGCGCTGGGCTTCTAGCCTTTGGTGGTGGTCGCGAGCGAGAGCCGACTCGTCGAGGTCGCCGGGCGCACGCTCGAGATCTCCAACCCAGCCAAGCTCTACTTCCCCGGGGCGGCGGCGACCAAGGGGGACCTCGTCGACTACTACCTCGCCGTCGCGGAGCCGCTGCTGGCCGCTGCCGGCCGGCGCCCGGCCCTGCTCCAACGCTTCCCCGACGGCGCGCTCGGCAAGTCGTGGTTCCAAAAGCGGGTTCCCCGCGGCACGCCCGAGTGGGTGGAGACCATCCTCGTCTCGACGCCGAACGGCACCACCTCGAACGCCCTCGTCCTCGCCGACATGGCGCACGTGCTCTGGGCCGTCAACCTCGGCTGCCTCGGCTTCCACCTCTGGCCGTTCACCGCCGACCGCCCCGAGGTGGCCGACGAGCTCCGCATCGACCTCGACCCGCAGTCGGGGATGGGCATCGACGAGGTTCGGGAGGCGGCCTTCCTCGTGCACGACCTCCTCGAGGAGCTCGGCCTCGAGTCGCACCCGAAGACCTCGGGAAACAGGGGGATCCACGTCTTCGTGCGCCTCGAGCCACGCTGGGACCCCGTCGAGGTGCGTGCGGGGGCCGTCGCGCTCGCCCGCGAGCTCGAGCGCCGGCACCCTCTGCTGATCACGGCCGCCTGGTGGAAGGAGGAGCGGGGCCAGCGCGTCTTCGTCGACTTCAACCAGAACGCGCCGCACAAGACGGTCTTCGGCGCCTGGTCGGTCCGCCCGCGCACCGGCGCCCAGGTGAGCATGCCTCTCACATGGGCCGAGGTCGGGACGGTCGAGCCCGACGACTTCACGATCACGACCGTCCCCGCCCACGTCGCCGAGCACGGTGACCCCTGGGGGAGGATGTCCGCCCGCCCCCAGTCTCTCGAGCCGCTCCTCGAGATGGCGGCCGCCGACCGCTCCTCCGGCCTGCAGGACGCCCCCTGGCCGCCGCAGTACCCGAAGATGCCCGACGAACCCCGCAGGGTGGCCCCGAGCCGGGCCCGGCGTGAGGAGTGAGCCGGACCTCACGACACCGCTGTCGAGGCGAAGCGGAGATCCTCGACGAGGCCGTCGAAGGCCCGGCTCCGGTCCGCGCCGGTCATGCGGAGGACCGCCGAGGGATGGATCGTCGCCACGACCGGGAGACCTCCGGGACCATCGACGAGCTCCTGTCGGTGGTGTGACAGCCGGAACCCCGAGCCGAGCAGCGACTGGCACGCCGTGGCGCCGAGGCCGACCACGAGGGCGGGGGCGACCACCCGGAGCTCGGCCAGCAGCCACGGGCGGCAGGCCGCCCTCTCTCGGGCCGAGGGGGTCTTGTGCAGGCGCCGGCCACCCGACGGCACCCACTTGAAGTGCTTGACGGCGTTCGTCAGGAACAGCTTGCCGCGGTCGATCCCGGCCTCGTCGAGGGCGCGGTCGAGCAGCGTGCCGGCCGGCCCGACGAAGGGCTGCCCCTGCCGGTCCTCGCGATCGCCGGGCTGCTCGCCCACGAGGAGCAGCCGGGCACCCACCGTGCCACGTCCGAAGACCGTCT
Organism: Actinomycetes bacterium; assembly: GCA_021821585.1. GTDB lineage: Bacteria > Actinomycetota > Acidimicrobiia > Acidimicrobiales > Bog-793 > JAKACF01. The sequence continues at coordinate 6,698 of JAKACF010000015.1, read as the reverse complement.
GCGTGGCGTCCCGGTACAGGCCACAACCGCGACAACCCATGCTCGCCCGCCGGAGCGCCTCCAGATCTCCCGGGTCCTCCGGCAGGTACTCCTCGGCACCCATCGTCTGTCGTTCTACCCGCGGCGATAGAGTCCGAGGCGCCCATGACACACGAGCGCGTCGACGAGCCCCTGGTGCCGCTGCTGTTCTCGCGCCTCGTCGACGACGCCGGGCTCTTCCCGCCCGAGGAGCTGGCGATGGGCGCCGCGCTCCGCCGCCACCTCGAGGACGCCGAGACGGGGAACCCCGTGTTGAGCGGGCGGTTCGTCTGCCCCGCCGCCCGCCTCGGGGAGCTGCGCCGGGAGCTCGGCGACGAGGACGGGCTCGAGCTGTCTCTCATCGTCTCGCCACTGTCGAGCGAGCAGGTGGCCGCCGCCTGCGCCGCCGTCGGCGACGACCCCCGCCTCGAGCTCGTCGGGATCGAGGGCCCCTTTGCCGGTTCCCTCCCCGAGGTGCCGGAGGGGCTCCCCCTTTTCGTCGAGCTCCCCGTCGCCGGCGGGTGGGAGCCGGGGCTCGAGCAGGTCGCCGACGCCAGCAGGCACGTCAAGATCCGCTGCGGCGGCCTCCGGGCGGAGCTCTTCCCGACCCCCTCCGAGCTCGCAGCGCTCGTGCACGCATGCAGTGATCGGGGCGTCGCCTTCAAGGCGACGGCCGGCCTCCACCACGCGGTCCGCCACGAGGACCCGGCCACGGGCTTTCGCCACCACGGCTTCGTGAACCTCGCCGTGGCGGCCGCGCGGGCGGTCGCCGGCGCCAGCGTGGGCGAGGTGGCCTCGGCCCTCGAGAACGAGAAGGCGGCGTCGCTCGCCGGGGAGGCCGCCGCCGTCTCGCCCGGCCTCGCAGGGCGGGCGAGGCGCCTGTTCGTCTCCTACGGCTCGTGCTCGACCTCCGAGCCGGTCGAGGACCTCCTTCGCCTCGGTCTGCTTGTCCCGGCCGAGCCAGGTTCGCGGCCATGAGGCGGAGCTGGGTCCCCGTCGCGGACGGCTCGCACTTCCCGGTCCAGAACCTTCCCTACGGCGTCTTCTCGCCCGCCGGCGGTCGGCCCCGTGTCGGCGTCGCCATCGGCGAGCAGGTCCTCGACCTGGCGGGCGTCACCGGGGACGAGGTCTTCGACCGGCCCTCGCTCAACAGCTTCATGGCGAGAGGCCCCGGGGCCTGGGCGGAGGTTCGCGGACGCCTCGTCGAGCTGCTGACCGACGAGGCGCACCGTGCCGCCGTCGAGCCGCACCTCGTCCCCCGAGCCGAGGTCGAGCTCCACCTCCCCTTCGAAGTGGCGGACTACGTCGACTTCTACGCGTCCGAGCAGCACGCGAGCAATGTCGGGCGCATCTTCCGTCCCGACGGTGAACCCCTCACCCCGAACTGGAAGCACCTGCCCGTCGGCTACCACGGGCGTGCAGGCACGGTCGTCGTCTCCGGGACACCGGTCGTCCGCCCCGAGGGCCAACGCAGGGGGGCATCCGACCCGACGCCCATCTTCGGCCCGTCGGTCCGCCTTGACATCGAGGCGGAGGTCGGCGTGGTCGTCGGCGTGCCCTCGGCGCTCGGCCAGCCGGTGCCGACGAGCGCCTTCGCCGAGCACGCCTTCGGTCTCGTCCTCGTGAACGACTGGTCCGCCCGGGACATCCAGGCGTGGGAGTACGTCCCGCTCGGACCGTTCCTCGGGAAGTCCTTCGCCACCTCGATCTCCCCCTGGGTGGTGCCCCTCGCCGCTCTCCAGCACGCCCGTGTCAGCCCGCCCCGCCAGGCGCCCGAGCCGCTCGAGTACCTCCGCTGCACCGAGGACTGGGGGCTCGACCTCGCCATCGAGATCGAGTGGAACGGGACGACCGTCTCCCGTCCCCCCTTCCGGGACATGTACTGGACCGCTGCCCAGCAGCTCGCCCACATGACGGTCAACGGTGCCTCCCTTCGCACGGGGGACCTGTTCGCCTCGGGGACCGTCTCGGGCCCGACCCGGTCCGAGCGGGGCTCCTTCCTCGAGCTCACCTGGAACGGGAGCGAACCCGTCCGCCTTGGCGACGGATCGGAGCGCGCCTTCCTCGAAGACGGCGACACCGTGCGGATCTCCGCCACCGCGCCGGGCGAGGACGGGGTCCGCATCGGCTTCGGCGAGGTGGTCGGGACGATCCTGCCGAGCCGCTCGGCCACCTGAGCCGTCGGGCGGGAGCCGGGCGCCGGAGGGGGACGGCCGCCCGTATCGCCGTGACGCTTGCCGCCGGCGGCGGGATTGCTACGATGGGCCTCTCACGCGGACGTGGCTCAGTTGGTAGAGCATCACCTTGCCAAGGTGAGGGTCGCGGGTTCGAGTCCCGTCGTCCGCTCCACGCATGGGCCGTGTCGCCGCCGCGCCTCTCAGCTGCGCCTGTGGGCAGTGGCGAGCAGGTACTCCCAGTCCATGACGGTCGCGTTCTCCCCGCGGTCATGACGCCGGGCCAGTTCCGCGAGGTCGCGGTCCAGCTCCGCCACCCGCTGCGCGTCGTCCCCGATCGCCCGGTAGGCGGCGACGGTCGGACCGTAGCGGGCCTTGAAGTAGTCGCGGAACTCCTCCGGGGTCGAGAAGCGGTCGACCGTGACCGAGCGGCGGCGCGTCGTCAGCCCGTCCACCCGGTCCCCGAGGAGGGCGATCAGGTGCTGCTCGGAACCCCACAGCGGGGGCGCCTCGGTCCCGGCCGGCGGCGGGGGCGAGTAGGGGCGCATGGTGGAGAACATGTCGCCGATGAACCCCTCAGGCGTCCAGCTGATGAGGCCGACGGTCCCCCCGGGACGGCACACCCGCAGCAGTTCGTCGGCACATCTCTGGTGGCGGGGAGCGAACATGACTCCCACGCAGGACATCACCACGTCGAATTCACCGTCGCGGAAGGGCAGGCCCTCGGCGTCCGCCTCTCGCCACTCGAGGGCAAGGTTGCGCCGGTCGGCCTCCTCCCGGCCGGCCTGCAGGAGCTCGGGGGTGAGGTCGCAGGCCACGACCTGGGCACCGATAGCGGCGGCGGCTATCGCCGCGTTGCCCGAGCCGGCGGCCACGTCGAGGACGCGTAGTCCCTCCTCGACGGCGCACGCCTCGACCAGGGTCCTCCCGAGGTCGGGGATGATCTCGGCCGCCACGGTGGGGTAGCTGCCGAGAGCCCACATGGCGCGGTGGCGGTCCTTCCGCGCACGGTCAGCCTCGGCTCTCTCGTCGACGGTGGTCACGTCTCTCGCCTCCTCTCGCTCTCGCATCGGCCGGTCGTTGCAAAAGGGGCGCTCCCGACCGACGCTGCGGGCACTCCATGTGCCTCCGAGCGAGGGTAAAGACCCCGGCCGAACCCGCCTAGTACAATCTCTGTACCGGTCCATCGCGGTCGGGAGGTCGTGAAATGGGCTCGTCCTACCACCAGTTCTGCCCTGTCTCGAAAGCCATGGAGCTGCTCGACGAGCGCTGGACGATGCTCGTGGTCCGCGAGCTCGTCACGGGGAGCACGCGGTTCAACGAACTGCGCCGCGGCCTGCCGAAGATGTCGCCGACGCTGCTGTCCAAGCGGCTGAGCCAACTCGCACGAGCCGGTGTCATCGAGCGGCGTGCCAGCGGGAGCGACGTCCAGTACCTGCTGACGCCCGCCGGGGAGGAGCTTCGCCCGATCCTCGAAGCTCTCGGCGCCTGGGGTGTCCGTTGGATCGGGAACCTCGGCGAGGAAGACCTCGATCCCAGCCTTCTTTTGTGGGACATGCACCGCAACGTCGACCACGGTGCCGTCCCGAAGGGACGCACGGTCGTGCACTTCCAGTTCCCCGACGTCCCTGCCCGCTCGCGCCGCTGGTGGCTCGTCATCACCGACGGCGACGTCGACGTGTGCGACACCGACCCGGGCTACGACGTCAGCGTGACCGTCACGGCCGACCTCCGGTGCATGACCCGCATCTGGCGTGGCGACCTCGCCTGGTCCGACGCCCTCCGCACCAGCACCGTTGCGCTGCAGGGCCCCGACGCCCTCCGCAGGCACCTTCCTGACTGGTTCATCCCGTCGAGGTTCGCCTCGGTCCCACGGGCGCCGGAGTACCTCCCGCCGCGGAGCGACGGGGGGACTGGTGACCTCGGGGCCGGACCCGTCCGGAACTCGGCGCAGGGGCGCGTGATCGTCGCCGCGGGCGCCGGGAGCGCCGCGGCTCCGCCAGCCGCTCCTGTATAGACCCGCACGTGACCTGACTGGAGCCTCGCCAGCTTCCCTGCGAGTGGTGCTCGAGATCGGGCCGATGTGAGACGTCTTCGAGCGAGGGACTTTCGACCCTACCTGCAAGGGGGGGCGGCCGACAGGATGGCCTTCCAGTCGAGGAGGGCGTTCCCCGACCCATGCCGTAGGTACCAAACCCCGGATGTTGCGAACGCAGGAGAGGGCGAGTGGCCAAGTACCTGGTTCGTGGGAGATACCCCGCCGAGGGCGCACGAGGGGTCGAGCGCGAGGGCGGGGACGGACGACGCGACGCCATCGACCGACTCGCGGCGAGCCTCCGAGGGTCGCTCAAGTCGTTCTTCTTCGCCTTCGGCGAGTCAGATACCTACATCGTCGCGGAGCTTGCGAGCCACGATGCAGCTGCTGGCTCTGCACCGGCTGTCGACGACGAAGGGACGGTGGGGACGGCGACGACGGTGCTGCTCACGCCGGAGCGGGTCGATGCCGCCCCGGAGCTGTCATGGGAGTACCGCCCGCCGGGAGAACAGGCCCGCCTGCGATGAGCAGCTCCCTCGGCCGGCGACGTCGTGCTCTCGCTACTCGTCCGCCCGAGTCGCCGCACGGCTCGGCCACCGCGGTCATGTGCTGTGTCGTGTCGATGCCGAGGGTTTCGCCCCGGCCGGAGCAGAAGGAGTGATGATGGCCAAGTACCTGTTCATGGGCACCTACACGAGAGAGGGCCTGCAGGCACTGAAGGAGGACGCGGCCACGGCCCGGCGAGAAGCCGTGAGCAGGCTTGCGGCGAGTCTCGGCGGCCAGCTCGAGTCCTTCTACTTCGCCTTCGGCGAGACGGACACCTTCGTGGTTCTCGATCTCCCGTCCCCTGAGGCAGCCGCGGCGGCGGCGTTCGCAGTGAACTCGAGCGGCGCGGCAACCGACACCACCACGGTGCTGCTCACCCCGGAGCAGGTGGACGCGGCGCGTGATCTGACACCGGTGTACCGGCCGCCGGGTGGCTCCGAGTAGCGCGTGGTCGTGTCTCGATCCGACAGGAGCATCGGGGACCTCTGGCGTTGAGCCGCTTGGGCGGCGGCCCGTGCCGGGCCGAGAAGATGTCTGCGGCGAGGGACATCTGATGTCTCCTCGAGCGGCGACGTCGTGGCGCGGGATCGATGTGGCGACGGCCGAGCCGCCTTCTTCTGCCGCCGCCCGGCATCGCAGCCGTAGTTGGCTCCTTCGAGACGCAGAACTCGGTCGGCGTGAGGGCCGGAGGTCTCAGGCCGAGATGGCTGCCACGAGCCCGTCCGATCGAAGGGAGGTCACGGCCTCGAGGACCTCGGCCGAGGCGGACTGAATCCGGCTGCACGACGACCGGATGCCGGAGATCGCACTGTCCCCGCCCCCGGCCCAGCTCGTGACGTATCCGAAGGAGTAGCCGCCCGTCTCGAGCCCGAGCGCCTGACAGACGACGTAGGCGACCGACTCAGCCTCGAGCTCCGCCACCGAGCGGTCTTCCACCTCGGCGTGGAGTAGCGCATGAGCGAGCTCGTGGGCGAGGGTCTTCACCCTCTGCAAGGGAGAGTTCCGGAGCTCGATGCGAATGCGCCGTTCGAGATGGCTGCAGTCGCCGTTCACCGACCCGTCGAAGTCGTGGTCGACGACGTGGAAGCCCAGACTCTCGCCGACCGCGCGGAGGGCGGGAAACACGTCGTCCGGGTCGTCGCCCACCAGGCGGTCGCACACCGAGGGAAGTGCCCGTCCGTCGGTCTGTGTCACGTCGAACACCGGCACGAACTTGAAACCGCGGACGACAGCCTCGTCGTCGTCGCCATCGCGGTGGGACAGCATCGGAGCGAGGATCCAGATCGCCTTCTCTCCCTTGCGGACGGACCTGCCGAGCTTGCGCCAGGCGCGAAAGCCGGCCACCTGCGAGGCCGACGGACGCTGCAGGTGCACGAGCATGGCGTTGCGGTAGCTGTAGTGGTGGAAGCGGCTCTGGCAGTCGAGGTACCCCTGCCAGCGTTCGGACGATGTGAGGGCCTCGATGCCCTCGAGGAGCTTGTCGACGAGTGCTTGGTGCCGGTCGTTTCCGGTCATTGTGTGCGGCCTTCCTCGACGGCGCGACGGGACCGCGCCGAGGGACTGAGGGCTCCGTCGGGAGCGAGAGGCGCCGGTCGACGGACCACTCTTCGCCACACGACCGGCGAGCCGTGACGGTACCGGGAGGCTGCGACATCGCCTCTGCAGGCCTGGAGGCACCTCGCCGCCCGTTCAGCGGCGGGCGTCCCCTCGGGCCGAGGATCTCAGCGGGCGAGGTGTGTGGCGACGAGGGCGATGCCCCGGCCCCACTCGGCGAGCTGGGCCGGCGGGAGGTAGGCGACACCCTTTGCCGTGTGGTCGACGACAGGAGCGGCGACGTAGCGCTCCGTGCCGGAAGGTGAGATGAAGTAGATGATCGACGTGTGGATGATGTCGCCGTTCGGGTTGGGCGCCGCCACCTGGATGTT
>JAKACF010000307.1 GCA_021821585.1 Actinomycetes bacterium | reverse complement strand
CAGGAGGTGCTCCTCCTCGAGGCGATCGCCGACCTCGCCGTCCTCGGGATCGAGCTCGCCCGGGCACGGAGCGACGCCGCCGCCGCCACGACCGTCATGGAGGCCCAGGGCCGCCAGCTCGAAGCGCTCATGATGACGGGCGCCCAGGTGCGGGGCGGGGTCGTCCTCGACGAGGTGCTCCGGGAGATGGCCGTCGCCATGACGGCTGCCGGCGGCTTCAACCGGGCGGCGATCTACCTCGTCGGCGAGGGGGAGAGCCTCGAGTGCCGGGCGACCGTCGGCCTGCCGGCCGAGGAGGACGAGGAGCTGCGCCGCACCCCGCTCACCGTGGCGGAGTTCCGGAGCGCCATGCTGCCCGAGATGCAGATCAGCCGGTCGTACTTCTTCGACCACCGCCGCTTCGTCCTGCCTCCCGAAGTGGACGCCAAGCTGGCGGCGACCCGGGTCGAGCGCGAGTGGCGGGAGGGCCAGTGGCACCCCGAGGACATGCTGACGGTGCCGATGCACGACGCCGACGGCGAGCTCCTCGGGATCGTCTCCCTCGACGACTCGGCGACCGGGCGACTCCCGGACCGGGTGCACGTCGAGGCGCTCGAGTTCTTCGCCGACCAGTGCGCGGCGGCCGTGGTGCACTCGCGGCGCTTCGAGGCGGTGCGGACCGAGGCGCAGACCGACCCCCTCACCGGCCTCGCCAACCGGCGGGCGCTCGAGGAGCTGATCGAGCTCTCGGTCCACCGCTACGACCACTTCGGGGAGCCGGCCTGCCTGCTGTTCATCGACATCGACCACTTCAAGGACGTCAACGACACCTTCGGGCACGCCGTCGGCGACCTCGTCCTCCAGCGGGTCGGAGCGGCGCTGCGCGAGCGGCTGCGCCGTGGGGACCTGCTCGCCCGCTACGGGGGGGAGGAGTTCGTCGCCCTGCTGCCGGACTCGACCCTCGAGGCCGGCACGGCGCTCGGCGAGTCGCTGCGGGCGCGCGTCGAGAGCCTGGACCTGAGCGAGGTCTCCGGCGAGATCCCGATCAGGATCTCGGTGGGCGTGGCGAGCGTCACGCCCGACCGGATGGACGTCGAGTCGCTGTTGTCCTCGGCCGACGCCGCCATGTACCGGGCCAAGCGGGACGGTCGCAACCGGGTGGCGAGCGCCGCCTAGCGCCACGGGGTCGCTGCCGCCAGCGGCTCGCCCCGTGCGGCGAGGGCGGCGGCAGCCCTTCCAGCCGGGGGGCCGGGGACCTGGCGGGAGAGCGGCCGGGTCCACCTCCTAGACTTCACCCGTGAGCGATCAGGCGGAACGCAAGGAGGGGGCCGGCGGCGGGCCGGCCACCCGCTGGCAGGAGCGCTACTCGGCCTCGAGGCTGAGAGACGCCGACTTCGAGACGATCTCCGGCGTCCCCGTCGAGCCCGTCTACGGTCCGCCCGAGGCCGAGCACCCGGGCCTCTATCCCTACACGCGGGGCCCGTACGCCTCGATGTACCGCTCGAAGCTGTGGACGATGCGCCTCTTCGCCGGCTTCGGGACGGCCGAGGACACCAACGTCCGCTTCAAGGAGATCCTCCGCTCCGGCGGCGACGGGCTCTCGACCGCCTTCGACCTGCCGACCCTCATGGGCCGGGACTCCGACGATCCCCACTCGCTCGGCGAGGTGGGCCGCTGCGGCGTCGCCGTCGACACCCTCGCCGACGTCGAGGACCTCTTCAGCGGGATCGACCTCGGCCGGGTGACGACCTCCATGACGATCAACTCACCGGCCGCCATCCTGCTCGCCATGTACGTGGCGGCCGCCGAGAAGTCGGGGACGCCCCGGGCCGAGCTCGGCGGCACGATCCAGAACGACATCTTGAAGGAGTACCAGGCCCAGAAGGAGTACGTCTTCCCGCCGCGGCCCTCGATGCGCATCATCACCGACATGATCCGGTTCTGCTCGGCGGAGATGCCGAAGTGGCACACGGTCTCGGTCTCCGGCTACCACATCAGGGAGGCCGGCTCGACGGCCGCCCAGGAGCTCGCCTTCACGCTCGCCAACGGCTTCGGCTACGTCGAGGCCGCCGTGGCTGCCGGCCTTCCTGTCGACGAGTTCGCCCCGAGGCTCAGCTTCTTCTTCAACGCCCACCTCGACTTCTTCGAGGAGATCGCCAAGTACCGGGCAGCCCGGCGCATCTGGGCCCGCTGGATGTCCGAGCGCTACGGCGCCACCAGCGAGCGCTCGATGCAGCTCCGCTTCCACACCCAGACCGCCGGCTGCTCGCTCACCGCCCAGCAGCCGGAGGTGAACATCGTCCGCACCGCCCTCGAGGCCCTCGCCGGCGTCCTCGGTGGCACCCAGAGCCTCCACACCAACTCGATGGACGAGGTGCTCGCCCTCCCGACCGAGAAGGCGGCCCGCATCGCGCTGCGGACCCAGCAGGTGATCGCCCACGAGACGGGGGTGGCCAACGTGGCCGACCCCCTCGGCGGCTCGTACTTCGTCGAGGCGCTCACCGACGAGATGGAACGCCGCGCCGAGGAGGTCTTCGCCCACCTCGACGAGCTCGGCCAGGGATCGATCCTCGAGGGCGTCTACGCCGGCATCGAGCGGGGCTGGTTCCAGTCGGAGATCGCCGATGCCGCCTACACCTACGAGAAGAAGGTGTCCTCGAACCGGCGGATCGTCGTCGGGGTGAACGCCTTTCCCGAGGGCAACGACGAGGAGCCACCCGAGATCCTTCACATCGGCCAGGAGGTCGAGGAGCTCCAGCTGAAGCGGCTCGGCGAGGTCCGCCGGCGCCGGTCGGCGGAGGCGGTCGACTCGGCGCTCGAGACGGTCCGCCAGGTCGCGGCCGATCCCGCCCGCAACCTCATGCCGGCCATCCACGACGCCGTGGAGGCCTACGCCACCGTCGGGGAGATCATGTCCGCCATGGCGGACGTCTTCGGCCGCTGGCAGGAGACCCCCTCGATCTGAGGCACCGGTGCCGAGACGGAGCGCCGGCCTGCTCCTCTACCGACGGGGCGGGCGCGGCGAGCTCGAGGTGCTGCTCGCCCATCCCGGTGGCCCCTTCTTCACCCGGAGAGACGAGGGCGTCTGGACGATCCCGAAGGGGGAGTACGACGACGACGAGCCGGCGCTCGCCGCCGCCGAGCGGGAGTTCGCCGAGGAGGTCGGCCTCGTCCCGCCCGGGGGTGACCGCGTGGACCTCGGCGAGATCGTCCAGGCGGGCGGCAAGCGGGTGCGCGCCTTCGCCGTCGAGGGCGACCTCGACCTGAGCGGCGCCATGAGCAACCTGTTCGAGCTGGAGTGGCCGCCCCGCTCGGGGCGGATGGAGCGCTTCCCCGAGGTGGACCGGGTGGAGTGGTTCCCGCTCGAGGAGGCGCGCCGGCGCATCAAGCCCGCCCAGGCGGCCCTCTTCGACCGGCTGGCGGCGCTCGTCAGCTGACCGACCGCCGGTCAGACGCGACCCGGCCGTCGTGGAGGCGGACCACCCGGTCGAGCTCGTTCGCGAGGAGGGCGTCGTGGGTGACGAGGACGAGCGTCGCCCCGTGACGCTCCCTCGCCTCGAGGAGGAGCTCGAGCAC
>JAKACF010000306.1 GCA_021821585.1 Actinomycetes bacterium | reverse complement strand
CCGAGATGCATCGCCACGAGGACGGCGACCGCCCTCCCCGGAGCGTGGCTCACGAGCAGCAGCCAGAGGTCGGGCAGGAACAGCACGAGGGACGCGACGACTGCCAAACGGAGGAAGAACGCCCGCGGGGAGGAGGCCACGCGCACCGTGTAGGGCCAGGCGAGGGTCGCCATGATGACCCCGAGGGTCGTGAGCGAGCCGTAGTCCCACCAGGCGAAGTGGGAGAAGTGCCTGATGGAGGGGAACAGCGTCGTCCCGGCGAGGACGAGCAGCGCGTCGAGCGCCAGCGATCCAACGAGGGCGACGACGCCGGCGACGGACACGGCGCGTCTCGAGGGAGGGACGTGGCCCGTCGTGGCGTCGGCACGGGTGAGAGTCATCACGCTCTCCGAGGGACGAGGTGTGCTCATTCGGGGGGCTCCTTGGGCGACGGCGTTCGTCTCCACTCTGCCCGTTCCAGAGCCCCGGCTCACTTCAGGGAGGTCGGCCATCCCCCGTGGTCGCTGCGCAGCCACGCCATCAGGTTCGAGAAGAGGATCGGGAGGAATGCCGCCGCCGCCACGACCCACATCACTCCGGCGGTGAGCTGGAGGTCGGCCGCCGTCGAGAGCCTCCGGCCGGCCACGTGGGCGAAGGCCGGATAGCTGTCGGAGGTCGCCATGCCGACGATGTAGGCGAGTATCCACAGCGTCCACATCGAGACTGCGGCAACCGGGAGCCTGCCGAGCGGCGACAGGCGGGGCAGGAGGGGCGGGGAGGCGACGCAGTCGAGCCAGATCAGGGCGCCGGCCGGTAGGAGGGTGACGGCCTCGAGAGCGAGGAGGAAGGGGTGCTGCTGGAGCCGATCGACGAGCGCCGGTGTCCTCCAGGCGACGAGCGCCGCCAGGGCGGGGACGAGCTCGATGGCCGCCCGCCGAATGGTCCGACGGCGCGCCCTGCTGGCGTCGAGCCGCTCGAGGAGAGAGGACAGGCCGAGCAGCCGCCAGGGAGCCCCGACTACGGCGAGAGCCGGCACGACGACGGCGAGCAGGCAGTACTGGACCGTCTCGAAGACGGCGTAGCGCTGAGCGGCACCCGCGAGCGGAGGGCTCACGGCGAGGACGAGCGCGACGAGCGAGCCGACGCGCGCCACGGTTCGGGTGAACCCGGGAGGAAACCTCCAGGTGTGGTGCAGCGACTGGTCCCCCGGGCCGCCCCGGGCGGCCACCCCCATCACAGGTTCGGTCGACGGCGCAGGTATGCGACGAACAGTACGACGATGAACGTCCCGAGCGGGATGGCCACCGTGAGGGCCTGTGCTCCTACATAGGAGGTGGCGATGAACATGTTCGACCTCCTCAGATCATGTAGAAGAGCAGCCAGAAGAACACTTCGGTGACGGCGACGAAGATCCAGAAGGAGGCGGCGCCCTCAACGTTCGCCCGGAACAGGCGAGCGGCGGGAAGCGGGCTGCCGGCCGCGCCGCCCTCCTCGGTGAAGGCCCGTCGCAGTCGCATGAAGCGGGCGAGGAGGGTCTCTGACCAGTAGATACCCCCGAGGATGAGGACCATGTTCATGACTGCCCAGCCGGTGTAGCAGGAGGCGTAGCCGCTCGAGCCCGGGTAGAAGGGCAGCTGGGTCTGCTCCCAGATCTGCAGGGCAAGGGCGATGAGCCCGCTCAGGACGGCGGCCCAGCCGGCGACCTGCCAGTCCGTCGTCTGGCCGCCGCGCAGCCGGCGGCCCGCCAGGACGGCGAGGGCGGCGGCAGCCAGCGTGAAGGCCATGACCGCTGCCCCGAAGGACGTCGGTGCGGTGATGCCCCTCGGGCGCCAGAGGTTGAAGGCGTTGTTCGATCGCAGGTAGAAGTAGGCGAAGGCGAGCGAGGCGAAGGCGAACACGCCGATGCCGATGGCGAGGCGGGTGCCAGTCCAGATGGACCCTTCGGCCGCTCTCAGCTCGTAGGCCAGCTCCTCGGGCGTCTCGGTCAGCACCGGGCCGGACGTCTCGCCGTTGTTGTGCGTCGTTGCGCTCATCTCGTCTCTCCGCTCAGGCCATCGGGGGTCGTGGGTCGGTCTCGTCGGCCGAGCCCCTCCCGACGCCGACGGTTGCGGCGCCCGCACTGGGCCGCGGCGCCAGGTCCGCCACCGGCAATGCCTCCGGCTCGCTGTAGTGGTAGGGGTCCGACAGGATGACGGGGATCCGCTCGAAGTTGTAGTAGGGGACCGGCGTCGGCGTCTGCCACTCGAGGCCGAGCGAGTTCCACGGGTTGGCGGCCGCCCTGCGGGGCTCGATGATGATCGTCCAGATGAAGTTGGCGACGAAGATGAGGAAGGACGCCCCGAGCAGGTAGGCGCTGATCGACGAGAAGTCGTTCAGGCCCTGGAGGTTGTGGGCGTACTCGAAGACCCGCCTCGGCATGCCGAGGATCCCGACGATGAACAGCGGGAAGAACGTCATGTTGAAGAAGACGAACATGCACCAGAAGTGGATGCGTCCGAGGCGCATGTCGAGCGTCCGCCCCGTGAGCTTCGGCATCCAGTAGTAGATCGCCGCGAAGAAGGCGAAGACGAGGCCTCCCATGATCGTGTAGTGGAAGTGCGCCATCACGAAGAAGCTGCCGTGCACCGTGACGTCGACGGGGACGTCGGAGAGGAAGACACCGGTCACGCCGCCGATCAGGAAGTTGAAGAGCATCCCGAGGGCGAACAGCATCGGCACGTCGAAGTGGATCTTCGCCTTGTACAAGGTGCCGAGGGTGACAAGGTAGATGAAGCCCGTCGGGATGGAGATGAGCTCCGTCGTCAGCATGAACAGCGGGCGCATGTCGGGGTTGATGCCGCTCTGGAAGAGGTGGTGCTGCCAGACGAAGAAGGAGAGCAGCGCCACGCCGAACATGCCGGCCGCCGCCACCCGGTAGGCGAACAGCGGCCGCCGGGTGAAGACCGGCAGGATCTCGCTCACGATCCCGAAGCCGGGGAGGGCCATGATGTAGACCTCCGGGTGGCCGAAGAACCAGAAGAGGTTCTCCCACAAAAAGGAGCTGCCGCCCCGCTCGGTGACGTAGAACGCCGTCTGGGCTGTGCGGTCGAGGATCCCGAACAGACCGGCGCAGATGAGGGTCGGGGTGGCCAGGGTGAGCAGCGCCGAGGTGGCGAGGATCGACCAGACGAAGACCGGCAGGCGCGACCAGCTGAGCCCCGGGGCCCGGTAGTGGATGATCGTGGCGATCAGGTTGAAGCCGGCGAGGACCATCCCGGTGCCGATGACGGCGAAGCCGACGAGGTAGGAGTCCATGCCTCCGGCGGCCTGGGTCTGCAGCGGGGCGTAGCCTGTCCAGCCGGTCGGGAAGCCCCCGAGTGGGAGGGCGGTGACGATGACGAGGTAGCCGCCCGAGAAGAGCCAGAACGAGGAGGCCTCGATCCGGGGGAACGCCGTCCTCCTGCTCCCGATCATGAGCGGAACCAGGAAGTTGCCGAGCGGCCCCACCACGAGGGAGGAGGCCATCATCATCATCATCGTGCCGTGCTCGCCGACGATCTCGATGTAGGTGCCGGGCCCGAAGATGTGCGTCGTCGGGCTGAGCAGCTC
>JAKACF010000305.1 GCA_021821585.1 Actinomycetes bacterium | reverse complement strand
GCAGGCGATAGGAGGCGGTGCCGGTCTCCAAGATGTGGGCCCGGAAGGTCATCCGGTCGACGACCGCCGCGGTGAGGCGGGGATCGGCGAAGGTCTGGCCCCACTCGCTGAAGGGGGCGTTCGAGGCCACCGCGACCGAAGAGCGCTCCTCGCGCTCGGTGAGCACCTGGAACAACAGCTCGGCGCCGCGGGGATCGAGATGGACGTAGCCGAGCTCATCGACCAGCAGCAGGTCAAAGCGCCCATATCGGCCAACGACCCGGGAGAGGACCCTCTCATCAGCGGCCTCGGCGAGCTCGTTCACGAGGCTCGCGCAGGTCACATAGCGCACCCGCATGCCCTCCTCGCAGGCCGCCACGCCGAGCCCGATGAGCAGGTGCGTCTTGCCCGTGCCCGGATCCCCGAGGGCGACGAGCGGCTCGCCCGCTCGCACGAAGGAGAGCGAGGAGATCGCTGCGAAGCTCGCCGGGCTGATGGAGGGGACGGCCGACAGGTCGAACTCCGAGAGGCGCTTCAACCGGGGAAAGCGCGCCTCGGCGATGCGGCGCTCGCGCCGGCGGGCGTCCCGGGCGTCGAGCTCTGTGGAGAGCACCTCGGCGAGGTAGGCGCGATGGGTGAGCCCGGCGCGAGCCGCGTCGTCCGCGAGCCGTCCTGCCTCGGCGCGCACCTGCGGGAGCCGAAGGGCCATCGCGGCCGCGCCGATCGCCGCGTCGGCGGCCTGCTCGGTGACCCCGCTCATCCGGCCACCTCGCTCAGCAGCTCGTCGTAGTCCGAAAGGACAGGGACCGGCCGCTCGTGGCCGGCCCGGCGCCCCTCGATCGGCGTGAGCTCTGGCGCGACGGGCCCGGCCGGCCCGCAGGGCGCGTCGGCCGTCCGGCGCGCCTCGAGGGCGACGAAGCGCGCCTCGACGCTCCCGAGCGCCAACGCGGCGGCGATGCCCGAGCGCACCGCCTCGTCAGGCAGGTGGCGGTGCAACAGCAGCACCTCGCAGAGCGCCCGGGTGCCATCCCCATCCCCGAGGCGCCGGCGAGCGGCGGCGAAGAAGGCGTCGTGCTCGGCGCTGAAGGCGCCCTCGGCGCGGGCCTGCGCGAGGGCGACCGAGCCGAGCAGCGCGCCGGGCTTGTGGAAGAGGACCGGCAGGTAGTGGTCGAGGACGAGGTGCTGGCTGCCCCGGTGCACGAGGCGGGGATGGGAGGCGACGACCCCGCGCGGACCGAGGACCTCGACGAAGCTGGCGCCAAGGCGCGCCGAGAGGCTCCGGCCGGCGAGCGCCGCGGGGACGGAGTAGTAGCACTGGCGGATGCAGACCCGGGCCTTCTGGTCGACGCGCACCTTCGGCAGGTAGCGCGCCGCGTCGAAGGCCTCGGCCGGCAGCGCCAGCAGGAAGCCGGCCTCGGTCGCGAAGTCCTCGCCGACGCTTGTCCGCCTCGTTGCGATGTGCCGGGCGTCGTCGGCACGGTCGCCTTCCCGGCAGGCCTCGTTCAAGGTCGCGAGGTTCGCATGCTCGGGGACGGGGACGAGGTGGTTGCGCCGGAAGCGGCCGATCTCGCCTTCGATGCCCCCCTTCTCGTGCGCGCCCTCGACGCCGGGGATGCAGAAGAAGCTGTCGAAGCCGTAGTGGGACCGCAGCGCGATGAAGCGTTCGCTCTCCTCCCGGTTGCGCCCCTCGAGCACTCGGGCGACGGCCGGCTTCAAGTTGTCATAGCGGATCCGCCGCGGCACCCCGCCATAGGTGGCGAACGCCTCGTTGTGGCCGTCGAAGAAGGCCTCCTGGGCCTGGGTGGCGTAGACGCGGTGCACCGCCTTGCCCGAGGCCGACAGGCGCATCGCGAACATGAAGCACTTCGTCATGACGCCCTCGAGCTCGATGAAGCACTCGCCAAAGTCGACCTCCGCCTCGGCGCCGGGCTCGTGCAGCTGAGGGATCGTGACCACCTTCGTCAGATTGCGCAGCTCCCGGCGTCGCTCGCCCACATAGGCCCGCACCGTCGACTCCGCCACGTCGGCCTGGTGCTCGTCGACGAGACGTTGCCAGATGCGCCGTGCGGTGTGCCGCTGCTTCGGCGGCGCCGTCTTGTCCTCCTCGAGGATCTTGTCGATCACGGCCTTGTGCTCGCCAAGCGCGGGCGCCTGCCGCTCGGGCGCCTTGCGGGCCGGCGGGATCGCCGAGGCGAGGGCCTGGCGCACGACCCGGCGATGCACATGGTGCTTGGCCGCGAGCGCGCGGATCGACAGGCCGAGGTCGCGGTGATCACGTCGTATCGTCTCGTATAGCTCCACCCTCGACATCTCCTTCCTCCCCTGTTGCGTAGTTGTGGTGACCACGCAACGTAGGGGTTGGTGTGTTGGGGGTGGGGCCACTTCAGATCATCACTGGGTGGCCAAGTGGGGCCAGATCAGGATGTCATTCCCAACCGAGGTTGGCTCCTGCGATCGCCACATCGGCCACCGGGCTGGGCACGACCCCGACGCCTGCGTCCATCCCCGCAGCAGCCGCTTCGAGGACGGCGGCCTCTCGTCGAAGCGTTCCCGTCGTCGTGAAGCGTCGGCCGCCGTGGCGCTCGAATTCGGCCATGCCATCCGCCCGGCGGAGGAACGCCGGCGCCTCGACCGGGAGCGGGGCGGCGAGCGAGGCGACCTCGGGGTCCGCCAGCACCTGATCCGCGAGTGCCTCGATGCGAAGGAGCACCTCCGCGCCGTCGGTGCCGTTGGTGAGCCGGGCGCACTCCTCGACGACGTCGGCCCGGGTCCAGGTCGCCGACCGCTCCTCGAGGCGGGCGAGCACCTCCGCGAGCTCGTCGGCACCGGGAGCGACCACGGCTGCCTGCTCGTGACCGAGCACGCCCGGGAGCCACCGGTCCGGATCGTGCCCGAAGCCGACGGCCTCCTCGTGCCAGCGCGCTTTCAGCTCCGCGGTCGAGGTGTCCGCGTCGACCTTCGGGGTGCGGGTGCGATAGGCGGCGAGCTGGAAGCACGCCGCGCGCTCGGACGAGGCTAGCGAGCGTCCGCGCTCAGCCTCCTCTATCGCCACGAGCTCATCGCCGGCGAGCTTCACCGCACGCCGTCGCGCGGACCACGCCTCGCACAGCTCGTCCGGGATGCCTTCGATCTCGGCGATGCCGTTGTCGTCCACCAGGGTCCACGACACACCACAACGCGCCGTGAGCTCGGCGCGAAGCGCCGCCTTGTAGAGCATCCCGGCGGCCTTCTGATGGGCGAAGAGCTCCCGGGCATCGAGGGACAGCCACCGACCATCCGCCGCGCGCACCTTGTTCGCGACGAGGACGTGTGCAGCTGCGGGTCGGCCGCCCTTGAGGTCCGGTGCACGAAGCTCGCCGCGACGAGCCCCTCGGTGTCGACCTGCAAGAGCCCGCCGTGCCCGCGCCGGGTGAAGGCCGCGTGGTCCCCGAGAAAGGCCATCGCCACCTCGACGGCCGCCTCGTGCGCGCCGAGCACCGATGCGGCGACCTCGTCGTCGCCGAGCGCCCAGAGCACCGAGACGGTCTTCGGCGGCGAGAACGTGAGGGCGAAGCCCGCCACGGCGCGCTCGTCGTCGGGGGAGAACGAGCGGCCGAG
>JAKACF010000304.1 GCA_021821585.1 Actinomycetes bacterium | reverse complement strand
TGGATACCCTCGTGCGTCACCGGCTCCCGGTCGTGATGGTGCTCGGCAACAACGGGATCTGGGGCCTCGAGAAGCACCCGATGCGCTTCTTCTACGGCTACGACGTCGCTGCCGACCTCCGCCAGGAGACCCGCTACGACGAGATCGTGGCAGCGCTCGGGGGCGCCGGCGAGACGGTGTCGTCCCCCTCCGAGCTCGGACCGGCTCTCGACCGGGCGTTCGACTCGGGGGTGCCCTACCTCGTCAACGTCCTCACCGACCCGGACGTCTCCTACCCGCGCACCGCCAACCTGGCCTGAACGCCGGACCGCCGGATCGGACTCCCCGGTACGATACGGGGCTCGTCGGCCCCCGGAACTGACCGAGGCGGCTGCGGCGGAGGAGCTGCAAAGGAGTGCCATGACCCTCACCGAACCCTCGCTCGTCGAGCCGGATGTGCTCGAGCGGGTCCTCTCGTCCTCCTTGCGCCACGGCGGCGACTTCGCCGAGGTCTTCGTGGAGGACCGCACCACCACCGGCATCGCGCTCGACGACCGCAGGGTGGAGGAGCTCTCCTCCGGCCACGACCGCGGCGCCGGCATCCGGGTCGTCGTCGGGGACACGACCGGTTTCGCCCACACCTCCGACCTGTCCGAAGCCGGGCTCACCGCCGCCGCCGAAGCCGCCGCAGCTGTCGCCCGCCAGGGCGGTGGCGGTGTGCGCAAGGTCGCCCTCGAGCTGGTGACCGTGCGGCCACCCAACGAGGTGCTCGTCCTCCCGAGCGAGGTCGCCAAGGGAACCAAGGTGGAGCTCCTGCTCCGAGCCGACGATGTCGCCCGCTCCAGGAGCAACTCGATCGTGCAGGTGAGCGCCGGCTACGGGGACTCACGGCGCCGCATCCAGGTGGCGAACTCCGACGGCCTCCTGACCGGCGACGACCGGGTTCGGACACGGTTCTCGGTCATCTGCGTCGCGTCGGGCGACACCGGCATGCAGACGGGATACGAGACGACCGCCCTCACCGTCGGCTTCGAGCTGTTCGAGCAGCGGTCGGTCGAGGAAGTGGCCGAGGAGGCGGCGCGTCGGGCCGTCACCAAGCTCACTGCGCGGCCCGCACCGGCCGGCGTCCTGCCGATCGTGCTGCAGCGGGGATCGGGGGGAATGCTCTTCCACGAGGCCTGCGGGCACGGACTCGAGGCGGACCACATCGTGAAGGACAGCTCGGTGTACACCGGCCGCATCGGCGAGCAGGTGGCGAGCCCGCTCGTCACCCTGGTGGACGACGGCACCGTCGGACCGAACTGGGGCAGCCTCGCCATCGACGACGAGGGCCACCCGGCCCAGCGCAACGTCCTCATCGAGAACGGCGTCCTCGTGGACTACATGTGGGACGGCCTCAGCGCGAGGAAGAAGCGGCGAGGGTCGTCGGGCAACGGGCGGCGCGAGAGCTACCAGGACCTCCCGATGGTGAGGATGACCAACACCTTCCTCCTGCCCGGTTCGGAGGACCCCGACGAGATCGTGGCGGCGACGCCGCGCGGGGTGTACATCGCCCACCTCGGCGGTGGCCAGGTCAACACCGCCACGGGGGACTTCGTCTTCGGGATGACCGAGGCCTACCTGATCGAGAACGGCCGTATCACCGAGCCGCTTCGCGACGCGAACCTGATCGGCAACGGTCCCGACGTGCTCGGCAAGATCGACGCGGTGGGGAACGACTTCGACATGGCTCCCGGCACCTGTGGCAAGGACGGACAGTCGGTCCCCGTGGGCAGCGGACAACCGACCCTGCGGATCTCGGGCGTGACGATCGGCGGTACGGCTGGTGCCTGAGCTGATCGACCTGGCACGAGCGGTCGCCGAGCAGGCCGACGCAGCCGCCGGCGAGGAGGTGGAGGCCTACGTCTCGAGGGGCCGGGAGACCTCGATCCGCGTCTACGGCGGCGAGATCGAGCAGCTGGCCTCGGCCGAGTCGGCCGGCATCGGCGTGCGTGTGGTCCGCGAGGGCCGTCAGGGCTTCGCCTGGGTCGGGGCGCTGGACGACCAGGCTGCCCGCGAGGCGCTGACCGCGGCCCGGGACAACGCCGCCTACGCGACGATCGACGAGCACGCCGGCCTCGCCCGGCCCGACGGCGTGGCCCCGGCGGAGCTCGACTTGTGGAGAGAGGAGCTGGCGTTCCTGTCCACCGAGTCCAAGGTGGACCTCGCCCTCGACCTCGAGCGCAGGGTCCGGGCGGGCGACCCGAGGATCCGGCAGGTCGTGAGCTCGGACTACGCCGACGCCATGGGCGAGTCCGCCATCGCCACCTCCACCGGTCTCGCCTCGTCGACCAGGCGCTCGACCTGTTACCTCTTCGTCTACGCCATCGCCGGCGAGGGAGACGAGACCCAGACGGGGTTTGGCTACTCCGTCGGCAGGTCCTCTGACGACCTCGACGTCGAGACGTGCTCGGCCGACGCGGTGGAGCGCGCGACCCGCATGCTCGGGGCGAGAAAGCCGCGTAGCTCGCGGCTCACGGTCGTGCTCGACCGCCGCGTGACCGCCACGCTGCTCGGCATCATCGCCAGCACCCTCTCAGGTGAAGAGGTCTCGAAGGGCAGGAGCCTGTTCGCGGGACGCCTCGGGGAGGAAGTCGGCTCGCCGCAGCTGACCCTCGTCGACGACCCGACCGACGTCCGAGCCCTCGGGGCGACCGCCGTCGACGCCGAGGGGCTCGCCACCCGGCGCAACGAGCTCATCGCCGGCGGCAACCTGCTCGGCTATCTCTACGACAGTCACGCCGCCAGGGTGGCGGGGACGACGTCGACGGGATCGGCCGTGCGGGGCGGCTACCGCACGACGCCCGGCGTCGGGGCGAGGGCCGTTTCGCTCCTCCCGGGGGCGCTCGGCCAGGAGGAGATCGTGAAGGAGGTGGGCGACGGCCTGCTCGTGCAGTCGATCACGGGCGTGCACTCGGGCGTCAATCCCGTGAGCGGGGACTTCTCCGTCGGTGCCGAGGGCCTCATGATCAAGGGAGGCGAGCTCGCCGAGCCCGTCCGTGAGATCACGATCGCCTCGACGCTCCAGCGCATGCTCCAGCACGTCCGCCACGTCGGCTCCGATCTCGAGTGGCTGCCGGGCTCGGCCGCCGGTCTCAGCCTCGCCATCGACGACATCTCGGTCGCCGGGGAGTAGCGAGATGCGGTCGCCGACGAGCGCGGCGGTCGCCCGTCACCCGCATCTCGCACTCCCCCGGTCAGCTCCCGACGCCCTGCGCGTCGACTGCCACGTCCACACCATGTGGTCCGGCGACTCGACGACGAGGCCCGACGAGCTGGCATCGGCGATCGAGGCGGCCGGCCTCGACGTCGTCTGCATCACCGACCACTCGACCGTCTCAGGGGCCCAACGCCTACAGGGAGAGCTCGACTGCCTGGTCGTCGTCGGTCAGGAGCAGCGGACGCCGGAGGGCGAGATCATCGGCCTCTTCCTCGCCGAGGCGATCCCGGCCGGATGCCGCTCGGCGACCGAGGCCGCCCGGGCGGTGCGGAGCCAAGGCGGACTCGTCTACATCCCACACCCGACCGATCCGATGCGCCACCGGCTCGCCGCCGGGGTGATCGAGC
>JAKACF010000303.1 GCA_021821585.1 Actinomycetes bacterium | reverse complement strand
GTCATGGCCCCTTACCCGTCCACGTCCCCGCTGCGGCAACGGCGCCGCCCGACCCGCCGGACGATCGGCCTCGCCGGCGCCGGCCTGGCGGCCGCGGTCGTCCTCGCCGCCTGCGGCTCGTCGAGCCCGTCGAGCAGCGGGCCCGGCTCCTCGGTCGGTGGCGCCGGGAACACCCCCACCACCGCCGCCGCGAAGCCGTCCAGCCTGAGCGCCGAGCTGTCGAGCCTCGAGGCCAAGCCGTCGGGCAAGGTGGCGCTCACCGAGGACGGCTCCTCGCTGCTCTACCCCCTCTACCAGACCTGGGCGGCGGGCTACGCCAAGGCCAGCCCGGGCTTCTCCTCGACCTCGGGCGCCGACGGCTCGGGCACCGGCATCGCCGACGCCGAGAGCGGCACGACGGTCCTCGGCGCCTCGGACGCCTACCTGCCTCCGGGGACCTCGACCCAGTACCCGACGCTCGAGAACATCCCGATGGCGATCTCGGCCCAGATGATCAACTACAACCTGCCCGGCCTGGCGGGCACGCACCTCAAGCTCGACGGCAAGGTGCTGGCGGGGATGTACCAGGGCACCATCACCAACTGGGACGCTCCGGCGATCAAGGCGCTCAACCCGGGCGTCACGCTCCCGAACCTGAAGGTCGTCCCGCTCCACCGTTCCGACTCGAGCGGTGACTCGTTCCTGTTCACCTCGTACCTCGCCGACTCGGACCCGGCGAGCTTCGCCGGCAAGCAGGGGCCGAGCACGTCACCCTCCTTCCCCTCGGTGCCCGGAGCGCTCGCCGAGAAGGGCAACTCCGGGATGGTGGCGGGCTGTGCCGCCACGAAGGGCTGCGTCGCCTACATCGGCATCAGTTACAAGGCCGACACGACCAAGGCCAACCTCGGCGAGGCGATGCTGCAGAACAAGTCCGGCTCCTACGAGCTGCCGTCGCCCGCCACGATCCACGCCGAGGCGTCCGGCTACACGTCGATCCCCACCAACGGCGCCATCTCGCTCATCTACGGCTCGGCGAAGAACGGCTACCCCATCATCAACTTCGAGTACATCGTGGTGAAGACCGACCAGTCGAGCTCGACGACGGCCGCCGGGGTGAAGGCCTTCCTCGCCTGGTGCATCGACCCGAACCACGGCAACCAGGCCTCCTACCTCGACACGGTCGGCTTCCAGCCGCTCCCCGCAGGAGGGCTCGCCGTCTCCCTCGACCTGATCAAGAAGATCAGCTGAGCGTCCGGGGGAACGACATGGCGCTGGCACGCCAGCAGACCGACATGGTGGACCGGGTGCCCCGCGCGAGGCGCGGGGCGCTCGGCCGCCTCGGCGCCGGCCTCGTCGCCGGCGCCGCCTTCCTCCCCCTGGCAGCCCTCGTCGCCATGGTGGTCGTGCTCCTCGTCGAGGCGCTGCCGGCGGTCCACTTCAACGGCGCCGCCTTCTTCACGACCGGGACGTGGAACATCGGGAGCCTGTACTCGAACCCGACCGGCGCAGGGGGCGTGCTCCACCTCGCCGGCGCCCACTACGGCGCCGTCTCGCTCATCGTCGGGACTCTCGAGTGCTCGGCGATCGCCCTCGTCATCGCCTTCCCGATCGCCTACGGCTCGGCGGTCCTCATCACCGAGCGGCTCGGCCGCCGGCTGGCGGCGGCCCTCGGTCTCTGCCTCGAGGTGCTGGCGGGCATCCCGAGCGTCGTCTTCGGGCTGTGGGGCGTGCTCGTGCTCGGTCCCCTGCTCTCGAACGACGTCTACCCCGTTCTCGCCAAGCTCCCGGACCTGCCGGTCCTCGACGTCTTCCGGGGACCGGTCGGCTCCGGCGAGGGGCTGCTGTCTGCCGGGATCGTGCTGTCGGTGATGGTGATCCCCATCATCGCCGCCACGAGCCGCGACCTGCTGCGGCAGGTTCCCACCGCCCCGAAGGAGGGCGCCGAGGCTCTCGGGATGACGAGGAGGGAGACCTTCCGCGCCGTCCAGTCGCGCTGGGTCCGATCGGGCGTCGTCGGTGCCGCCGTGCTCGGCCTCGGCCGGGCCCTCGGCGAGACGATCGCCGTCGCCCTCGTGAGCGGGAGCCAGATCCACTCGCCCGCCAACATCTACGACACCATGACAACGATCGCGGCGACGATCGTCAACCAGCTCGACTCGGCTCTGACGGACCCGACCCGCCTCGCCGTCCGCTCGCTCGCCGAGGCGGCGCTCGTGCTGCTCGTCATCACGCTTCTCGTGAACATCGCCGCCCGCCTGCTCGTGCGGCGCAGCGCCCGCGACACCGCCCTCCCCGTCGGGGCCGGCCTGTGACCGGGCTCGTCAGCCGGGTGCCCGAGCGGGCACCGGCACCTCGGGAATGGGTCCTCGAGCGGACGAGCCGCCGGCGGCGGCTTCGCGACCGCGGGTTCCTCCTGTTCGCCGGCCTCGCCCTCCTCCTCCTCGTCGCCCCTCTGGCCTGGGTGCTGATCGGGGTGGTGGAGCAGGCGGTCCGGGTCTGGAGCTGGCACATGCTGACCGCCACGACCGCCTCGGGAGGACTCGCCAACGCCATCGTCGGGACGCTCGTGCTGATGCTCGGGGTGCTCGTCGTCGCCGGGGCGGTCGGCCTCGGGTGCGGCATCTACATCGCCGAGTCGTCCCGGACGAGGATGCGCTCGGTCCTGCGGGGGGCCTCAGAGGTGCTGTCCGGCGTGCCCTCGATCGTGATCGGCTACGTGGCCTACGTGGCGCTCGTGGTCGGGCTGCGGTGGGGCTACTCGCTCGTGGCGGCCGTGGTCGCGCTGTCGGTCCTCGTGGTGCCCTACGTGGCGAAGTCGAGCGAGCTCGCCATCAGCCGTGTCCCCACCGCCTACCGGGAGGGAGCCGAGGCGCTCGGCATGACCCGGGCCCAGGTGCTGAGGAGGGTGGTGCTTCGCTCCGCCGTCCCCGGCATCTCGACGGGGCTCATCGTCGCCCTCGCCATCTCGGTCGGGGAGACGGCGCCGCTGCTGTACACGATGTCGTTCACGAACGGCTATCCGACGACGAGCCTCACGCACTCCTCGCTCGGCTACCTCACCTATGTGGCGTACATCTTCTGGGACGAGCCGAGCGCCGCCGACCAGAACCTGGCGCACGCGGCCGCCCTCGTCCTCATCGTCCTCGTCCTCGGCCTCATCCTGCTCGGCCGCCTCGTCGTCCGGCTCACCCAGCGCCACTCCGAGAGCGGCGGTCGCTGAGCACAGCCCCGCCGGGTCCATACTGGGACGATGCCGTCACCACCCGCCGAGCGGGCGCGACAGGAGTGCGAGCGCCGTGGGCGGGAGGCCTTCGTGCGGGCCTGCGCCGGGCTGCTCGACGAGGAGGCCGTCGACGTCGAGCTCGTCGCCGCCCTCGGCGGGGCGCACGCCGAGGGCGTGCTCCAGGGCCACGAGGGCGGCCCGACCGGCTACTGGCCGCGCGTCTGGGCGGCCCGGGGTCTCCTGCACGTCTGGGACGAGGCGGCGACGCCCGCCCTCCTCCGGGCGACGGGCGACGACTCCTGGCGGGTGCGGGAGATGGCGGCCAAGGTCATCGCCCGCCACGGGGTCGGTGCGGGCATCGAGGCGGCCGGCAGGCTGGCGGACGACCCGGT
>JAKACF010000302.1 GCA_021821585.1 Actinomycetes bacterium | reverse complement strand
CGGTCGGTCGCAGCAGGCTGCTCAGCCGGTCGGCGACCGCCTGCAGGACGAGGTCCCCGAAGGCGTGCCCGTGGGTGTCGTTCACCTCCTTGAAGCCGTCGAGGTCCATGTACATGAGGGCGACGAGCTCGGCGGGCCCGTGGCTCCCGCTCGCCTGGCGGACGAGCTCGAGGAAGGCCCTCCGGTTGACGAGGCCGGTCAGCTGGTCGTGGCGTGCCTCGTGGACGAGGCGGCGGTGCTCGTCGGCGAGGAGGGCCTCGAGCTCCTCCTTGCGCCGGTCGAAGCGCTTCATCATCCGGACGAGGCTGGCGTCGCAGCTCGAGCGGACGACCTCCTCGGCGGCCCGCAGCAGGTGGGAGGCGGTCCCCTGCTGGGAGGCGATGTCCCGCAGGGCGAGCAGCGTCGCGTCCCGCCAGTACAAGACGAGCTTCACGAGGGTCGTCACCGAGGTCTCGCTCAGCGCGAGCGACCCGGGCCGGGCGAGGACGGCCTCCTCGTCGCTCGTCGCCGGCGCACCCGAGGCGAGGTAGCGGCCGAGGATGCTCGTGGCGAGCTCACTGGCGCTGGTGGCGTCGACCTCCGGGAGCGGCTCGTCCGGGCCGAGGCCGAGGACCTGGCGGAGCCGCTCGTTGCAGGCCTGAGCCACCTCGGGCGCACGCGCCGAGAGCGCCTCGCCGAGGGCGATCCGGTCAGCGACGTCGTCCGGCGGCGGGCCAGCCTCCCCGTCGCCTCCCGGGAAGTGTGGTGTCAGCTGTGGTGCCATGTTCGTCGATGAGATCGTACCGTGCGCCACCCTCGGCAAGGGAGGACCCGCCGAGGTGGGCAGGCGCCCGAGGCTCTGTCGAGAACCGCCGTGCCCCGTGCGCCGGACTGCCGGGCGACCGCCCGCCGGCGGCGGAGAAGGCAGGACACGACCGTGGGGGTGCTCCCCCGTCGGCGGGTCCGCTCCGGCGCAGGCTGCGGGGGGAGCCCCCGCGCCCGGGGACGGTGTGGCGGCTCGCCCGGGGCGACGGCCGGGACGTCGGGGGCGCGCCCTGCCCGTGACCTGCCGGGAGGCCGGCGATCCCGTCACGAGGGCGGTGCGCGCCCGCTTCCTCGCCCCCGACAAGGTGGTCGGGCGGCAGAGCCACGGGAGGCCGCATGGTTCGTGAAGGGCGGGCGGGCCTTCGCCATGATGCGGACCACCACCACCACCACCACCACGACGACGACCGCCTGGCCGTCTGGCTGGCGGCAGGTGACGGCGTCGAGGAGGAGCTCTGCAGGCGGGACCCGGGGCGGTGCTTCCGGCCGCCCTACGTCGGCGCGAGGGGTCGGCTGGGTGTCGTCCTCGACGGCGGTCCCGACCGGGGCGAGATCGAGGGCCTCGTCGTCGAGGCGTGGGCGGTCGCCGCCCCGCCCCGTGCGCCGAGCGCTCAGGCGCGGCGGTGGGGCGTGATGCCCCAGGTGGAGGCGAACGTCTCACCGGGCTCGATGACGACGAGGCTGTCCCCGCTCTGGAGGGCGTTCGGCGGGCACGTCATCGGCTCGACGGCGAGCCCCCGGCGCCGGGCCGGCTCGTCGGGGAGGGCGTCGCCGGTGAAGAGCATGAGGAAGCCGTAGGCCCTGTCCATCCACAGCTCGACGCCCTCGCCCGTCGCCGGGTCCTCGAGGCTCACGGTTGCCCGCCCGGCGGGGTCGCGGGCGAGGTCGCGATAGCAGGTGTCGAGGACGGCGCCGCCGATCGGGCGGGGCGAGGCGAAGTCGTAGGGGGTGCCCTCGGTCGCCTCCTCCTCGCCCGTCGGGATGCCCCGGTCGTCGGCGCACAGACGCACGCCGGCGGGCGCGCACAGGACCAGCCCGTCGATCGTCGGGCTCGAGGTCCGGAGATAGGGGTGGGCGCCGCAGCCGTAGGGGCTCGGCCCCTCTCCGAGGTTGGTGGCCCTCGTCTCGATCCTGAGCCCGCTCTCGCCGAGGCGGTACTCGTTCACGAGGTCGAGCGCGAACGGCCATCCGGGCTCGGGACGCAGGTGGTAGGAGAACCGGGCGAGACCCTCCTCGTGGACCTCGAGCGTCCAGCTCACGAAGCGCACGAGGCCGTGGATGGCATTGCGTCGCTCAGGCTCGGTCAGGGCCAGCTGGTGCTCCACGCCGGCGAAGCGGTAGCGGCCGTCGGCCAGCCGGTTCGGCCACGGGGCGAGCAGCTGGCCTCGCCCGCCCGTGCAGGCCTCGTCCTCGGCGTAGCCGTCGAGCACCGGCGCGCCGCCTGCGGTGTAGCTGCGCAGGCCGCCCCCGACCTCGACGGCCACCACCTCCTCGTCGCCGTGGCGCAGCACGGCCTGCCGGCCGGAGGGTGGGGGAGCCATCGGTCCATCGTCGCCGGGGCGAGCTGGCGGAGCAAGCCGGCACCCGGCCGGGCATGTGCCACCTAGCCTCCTCGGCGATGCGCCGGCACCTCGACACCCTCGACCGGAGGATCGTTGCGCTCGCCCTCCCGGCCCTCGGGGCACTGCTCGTCGAGCCGCTCTACAACCTGACGGACTCGGCGATCGTCGGCCATCTCGGCAAGGTGCCGCTCGGCGGGCTGGCGCTCGCCACCACCTCCCTCAACGTGCTCGCCTGGGTGGCCGCCTTCCTCGAGATGGCGACGGTCTCGGTCGTCTCCTACCAGAGGTCCAAAGGCGACGAGGCGGCCGCCGGGCGCGCCGTCGGGGCCGCCTACCTGCTCTCGGCCGTCGTCGGCGTGGCGGCGACCGTGCTCGTCGAGGTCGCCGCCCCGGTGCTGGCGTCGCTGCTCGGAGGGCACGGGGACGGGGCCGTCAGGGCGGACGCCGTCACCTACCTGCGGATCGCCGCGCTCGGCATGCCGGTGCTGTTCGTCTCGCTCGCCGGCAACGGGCACCTGACCGGGCTCGCCGACACCCGCCGCCCCTTCGTCGTCGCCCTCGTCTCGAACGGCGTCAACATCGTCCTCGAGATCGTGCTCGTCTACGGCCTCCATCTCGGCCTCGCCGGCTCGGCCTGGGGCACCGTGGCGGCCCAGGTGGTGGCCGCCGCCTGCTTCCTCGCCCTCTCCGCCCGGGCGCCGCTCCGCTGGAAGCGGCCCGGCAGGCTGGAGATCGCCGAGCTCGCCCGCGACGGCGTCCCGCTCACCGTGCGCACCGTCGCGCTCGGCGCCGCCCTGCTCGCCACGACGGCCATCGCCGCCCGGCTCGGGACCGACCCGCTCGGGGGGCACCAGATCTCGATGCAGGTCTGGGGGATGCTGGCGCTCACCCTCGACGCCCTCGCCGTCCCGGCGCAGGTCTTCGTCTCCGAGGCCCTCGGCGCCGGCGACCCGGCGGCGGCCCGGGAGACCGGCCGCAGGACGATGCGCATGGGCCTCGTCCTCGGCGCGGCGCTCGGCGCCCTCACGATGGCCTTCTCGGGACTGCTGCCGGCGGTCTTCTCGCCCGACGCGGCCGTCCAGCACCAGGCGACGCTTGCCCTCCTCGTCTGCGGGCTGCAGCAGCCGCTGGCGGCAGCCGCCTTCGTCCTCGACGGCCTCGTGCTCGGCGCCGCCCGCTACGGGGCCATGCGCCGGGCGATGCTGCTCGCCCTCCTCGCCTTCGCCCCC
>JAKACF010000301.1 GCA_021821585.1 Actinomycetes bacterium | reverse complement strand
CTTCTCCTGCTCGCTCATTGCATCCTCCATCCGTCCGGCGCGTTCTGCTGCCGGCGGTCAGGGGCTCAGCGGATCCGACTGCCCGATACGCCGCCCACGGTGAACATGCGCAACAAGTGGTTCCAGGAGCACTCGGTGCAGACCTCGACGACGTAGCAGGCGAGCTCGTCACCCGAGCGGGCCAGCTTGCCGAGGTCGCCGGGGGCGAGCGCCCGCCCTTGTGCGGGAAGGCGCGGGCCGAAGGCGAACGAGACGTGGACGAGGTTGGCGTCCTCGCAGATCGGGCATTCGGTCGAGGTCTCGCGTCCGAGGTTCCTCGCCACCCGCAGGAGCTCGGGCTGGGCGTCGCAGACGTCGAGGCGCCCGAGGCGCCCCCGCCGGAACTCCCGCAGCACGGACTCGCGGATCAGCCGGTACTCGATACGTCCCTGGCGCGGCGGACCACCTGCTCCCCAGTAGCTCTGCGGACCGCTGCGTACTCCTGGCACCGAGCAGAGGGTACTGCGGACGCCTCAGCGCCGTGCCGTGTTCGGCTCGGGGATCCGGTCCCGCCAGATCAGGAAGGCAACGAAGCTGACCGGGATGAGCACGCCCGCCTCGACGAGGAGGAAAGCGCCACCTGCGCGGGCGGACATCGCCTGGGCTGCGAACAGGCTCGAGTCCCAGAGGACGTGGACGACGATGAAGGGCAGGAGCCGCCGGTACCGGCGGTACAGCACGACCGTCACCGTCGCCCAGGCGAGGATGGGCAGCACGGCCCAGCCGTAGTAGAGGTGGTACGACCCCCGGACGGCCACGGCGACGAGCACCACGGCCCAGCCCGGCAAGTTGAGCTGCTCGAGCCGGCGGACGAGGAAGCCGAGGACCACGATCTCCTCGACGATCCCCGAGGTGAGCCCCGTCGCGAGGTCGAGGACGAGGAAGTACCCGGGCCCGTGCCCGCTCCCCGGCGTCACACCGTGCAGCCCGAGGAGGTGGATCACGGCGCTCCCCCCGTAGATCGGGATGAGCTCGCAGAAGACGAAGACGGCGATGACGAGGGCGAGGTCGCCACGAAGGTTCGACCCGTCGAGGCCGATCGCCCGGAGGCCGCCCTCGTGGTCCTCCGGCCAGGCGGACCCGAAGGCCCCCCGGAGCGACAGCAGGTAGGCGACCAGGCCGGCGGCGGCGAACGGCAGGGCGATGAGGAGCAGCTCGAGGGGGAACGACGCCGCCGGGTGGCCCTTCACGAGGACCGGCGTGCGCTCGCCGGGCCCGTTGCCGACGAGGTAGCCGACGAGGTCCGCCACGGCGCTCAGCACGTAGGGCAGGGGGAAGACGGCGAGCACGAGCACCAGCTCGACGAGGAGGCGGCGCCGCTGGGCGGCCGGGACGGCCTCGGCCCGGGGGCTGGCGGCGGGGCGGGCCGGAGGGAGCCCTCCTGGTGCACGCGCCTCGTCCGGGCCCGTGGTGCGGCCCCACGACGGGCTCCAGGTACCGGCGGGTCCGTCGTGCCCCTCGGCCCCGGGAGAGGGCGGCGAGGTCCAGCCCGTCCACTGGCGACCGTCCCACCAGCGCCACTGCGCCTGGCCCCACGGGTCCGCGTACCAGCCCGGAGCGCTCGTGCTCGTCTCCGGTGGCCGGGGGTCGCCCACGACCGGGATGGTAGACGTCGGGCCCCTGCCCGCCCCCGCAGTCCGACGTGGCGGCGGTCTCGAGGACCGACCGGTGGGAAGACGACTCGAGCACGAGCGGGGCGGCGGGCGGCGCCCGGGCGGAACGGTCCCCCATCGACGCTCCGCTTCGCCGGATCTCCCCGGACCGGCCATCGGCGGACCTCGGTTCGGTCAGCTCGCCCGGCCCGTGCCCTCGCCGACGCCGCACTGCCGCGACGAGGGGGCCGGGATGCTGGACGAGCCGGAGGGCCCCTCAGGTGCCCTGTTCGGCGTCCCACCACTCGCGAAGCCGCCGGCTCGCCTCGTCGACGCCGACGAGCCCCTCCTCGAGGCGGATCTTCATGAGGAACTCGAGGGCCCGGCCGACGTCACGGCCGGGCGGGATCCCGAGCTCCTTCATGACGGCGACGCCGTCGAGCTCCGGCCGGATGGCGGCGAGCTCCTCGTTCGCCCGCAGCTCGGTGAGGCGGGCCTCGAGCTCGTCCATGCGCCGCGACAGGGCGCGCGCCCGCGCCTCGTTGCGGGTCGTGCAGTCGGACCGCGTGAGCTCGTTCAGGTCGTCGAGCAGCGGGCCGGCGTCGTGGGCGTACCGCCGGACAGCCGAGTCGGTCCAGCCCAGCTGATAGGTGTGGAAGCGCAGGTGGAGCTCGACGAGCCTGCTCACGTCCTCGATCTCGTCGCTCGGGTAGCGGAGCGCCTTCATGCGCTCGCGCGCCATGCGGGCGCCGACGACGTCGTGGTGGTGGAAGCTCACCCCGGACGGCCCGATGCTGCGGGTCTTCGGCTTGCCGACGTCGTGGAAGAGGGCGGCGAGACGCAGCACCCGCTTCGGGCTCGTCTTCTCGACGACGGCGAGGGTGTGGGCCAGCACGTCCTTGTGGCGGTGGATGGGGTCCTGCTCGAGGGCGAGCGCCGGGAGCTCGGGGAGGAACTCGCCGGCGAGCCCGGTGCGCACGAGGAACCAGAGACCCGGCGAGGGCTTCGGCAGGACGAGCAGCTTGTCGAGCTCGTCGCGGATCCGCTCGGCCGAGACGATCGACAGCCGCTCGTGCATCTCGACCACCGCCGCCAGCAGGTCGTCGTCGGGCGTGAGGGAGTAGCCGGCGATGAAGCGGGCGGCCCGCATCATCCTGAGCGGGTCGTCGGAGAACGAGAGCCTCGCCTCGAGCGGGGTGCGCAGTCGCCGGGCGGCGAGGTCGTCGAGCCCCCCGTGGGGATCGATCAGCTCCAGGGTCGGCAGCTCGAGGGCCATGGCGTTGACCGTGAAATCGCGCCGGGAGAGGTCGAGCTCGATGTTGTCGCCGAAGCGGACCTCGGGCTTCCTCGAGCCCGTGTCGTAGGCCTCCGCACGATGCGTCGTGACCTCGATCCGCCGCCCGCTCACGACGGCCCCGATCGTGCCGAAGCGCTTCCCCTGGGTCCACACCGCCGAGGCGCGGGGCGTGATCAGGCTCTCGATCTCGTCGGGCACGGCGTCGGTCGTGAGGTCGATGTCGACGTCGTCCCCCTCGGTGCCCCCCGGGCGGCCGGCGATGGCGTCCCGGACGGTTCCCCCGACCAGGTACAGGCGCTTGCCGGCGGCGAGGAAGTCGTCGGCGATGGGCCGGGTGAGCTCGAGAACGGGCTTCAGGCGCTCGGGGACCACAGCCCGAGGGTACCCGTCGGCCACCCGCCTACCCGAAGTGGAGCCGGGCGACGGCGGCCACCACCTGGCCGGCGAGCTCGTCCGCCGGGCCCGCCCGACTGACCGGCTCGGGGTGGACGAGCGTCCCTCCGAGGGCGTCGACCGAGGCGCGCACCGACTGCTCGAGGGCTTCGAGGTCGTAGCCGCCCTCGAGGAAGGCGATCCGTCGTCCCGCCGGCGCCAGGGCGGCGGTGCGCGTGGTGAGGTCGGCGAAGTCCCCGGCGGACAGACCGAGGTCGGTGAGCGGGTCGGCGCGG
>JAKACF010000300.1 GCA_021821585.1 Actinomycetes bacterium | reverse complement strand
CCTCCTCCTCGTGGCGGCCGGGGCCGGGATCCTGTGGCTCGGGTGGAACGGCTTCAACGGGGGAGACCCCTACTTCGCCAGCGCGGACGCCGCCGCCGCGGTCTTGAACACCAACCTCGCCACCGGTGCGGCGCTCCTCGTCTGGCTCGTCCTCGACACCTTTGCCGGGCCGAAGAAGGCGCAGTTCCTCGGGGCCCTCAACGGCATGATCGTCGGCCTCGTCGCCATCACGCCCGCCGCCGGCTTCGTGAACGGGTGGGGTGCGCTCGCCATCGGCGTCATCTCCTCGGCCCTCGTCTGGTGCTCCTGGAACCTCGCCGGGTCACGGCTGCGCGTCCTGAAGAAGGTCGACGACGCCCTCGGGGTCGTCCACACCCACGGGGTCGCCGGCCTCGTCGGCGGCGTCCTCGTCGGCGTCTTCGCCGACCCGAAGATGATCGAGTATCCGGTCGCCGGCCCGCACGGCGTCGTCGCCCGCCAGGCGACGGGCGCCGCCGGGCTCGTCTACGGCAACGTCCACCAGGTCCTCGTCCAGATCGGGGCGGCTCTCACGATCATCTGCTGGGACGCCCTCGTCACCTTCGCGTTGCTCAGGTTCATCGAGAAGGTCCTCCGCATCCCGCTGCGCTTCAGCGAGGTCGAGCTCGAAGGCGGCGACGCCGTCATCCACCTCGAGGAGGTGACCCCGCCCGAGGAGCCGCGACCGCTCGCCGGGGTCGGCGCCGGCGCGGCGCCGACCGAGGAGCGGGAGCTCGTCGCCGAGGCGGCCGGCACCTGAGCCCTGGCTGCCGGCGTGCTCGCCGGCGGCCAGGCCAGCGCGAGACAGCCGAGCAGTCGGCACCGCGCCTGGCTACGCTTTCGCCATGCCAGGGGCCAGCGTCGATCTGAGCAAGGTGTGGCTCTTCAGCGAGTGCTCGCGCAGCGAGCTGAAGACCATACAGAAGAAGACGAAGCAGGTCGCCGTGGCGGCCGGCTCGGTCATCTGCGACGAGGGCGACGTGGGCCAGACCTTCTACTACATCATCTCGGGCAGGGCGGCCGTGCTGCGCAACGGGCGCAAGACCGCAGAGCTCGAGGACGGCGGCTACTTCGGCGAGCTGGCTCTGCTCGACCGCCTGCCCCGCTCCGCCACGGTGAAGGCCGTGACCGACATGGAGCTCCTGGCGATCGACCAGCGTGACTTCAACCAGCTCTTGAAGGACTCGCCGTCGACGGTCCGCAAGCTCCTCGTCGCGACGGCCGCCCGGCTGCGCAGCTCGGACACGAAGGCACTCCTCGCCTCGGTCCACTGAGCCCTCGGCTCAGGGGGTCGGCTGCTCCTCGACGCTCCCGTCGTCGCCGGCGGGGCCGTCGTGTTCGGTCCCGGTCGGCGGGACCGGTGGTGTCGCCGACCCGACGACGGCCGGCTGCATCGACCGCTCGAGCACCTGGGCGATGTCGAGGACGGCGACCTCCTCTTCCCGCTGGCGCTCCTTCACGGCGTCGTCGAGCATGATCATGCAGAACGGGCAGGCGGTCGAGACGACGTCGGCCCCCGTCCCGAGCGCCTCATCGGTCCGCTCGAGGTTGATGCGCTTGCCGATCTTCTCCTCGAGCCACATGCGGGCCCCGCCGGCCCCGCAGCAGAAGCCCCGTTCCCGGCAGCGGTGCATCTCGACCGAGGTCACGCCGGGGACCGACTCGATGACCTGGCGGGGCGGGTCGTAGACCCGGTTGTGGCGCCCGAGGTAGCAGGGGTCGTGGTAGGTCACCTTGGCGTCGTAGCGCCCGGCCGCCAGACGGCCGTCCGAGATGAGGCGGCTCAGGAGCTGGGAGTGGTGGATGACCTCGAAGTCCCCGCCGAGCTTCGGGTACTCGTTGGCGATCGAGTTGAAGCAGTGCGGGCAGGAGGCGATGACCTTGCGGACCTTGGCCGAGGTGAGGGTCTCGACGTTCTGCATCGCCTGCATCTGGAACAGGTACTCGTTTCCGAGGCGCCGTGCCGGGTCGCCCGTGCAGGACTCCTTCGGGCCGAGGACGGCGAAGCTGACGCCGGCCTGGTGCAGCATGCGGGCGATCGACTGGGTCATCTTGCGGGCCCGCTCGTCGAGGGCCCCGGCGCAGCCGACCCAGTAGAGGTACTCGACCTCGTCGGGGATGTCGCCCTTCACGACCGGGACCTCGAAGCCGAGCCCCTCGGTCCAGTCGAGCCGCTTCGACTGACCGAGTCCCCACGGGTCGCCACGGTTCTCGATGTTGCGCAGCATGAGCCCCGCCTCGGTCGGGAAGCGGGACTCGATCATCACCTCGTAGCGGCGCATGTCCAAGATGGCGTCCACGTGCTCGATGTCGACCGGGCACTGCTCGACACAGGCCCCGCAGGTCGTGCAGGACCACAGGACGTCGGGGTGGATGACCTCGGGCACGAGGGTCTTCTCGACCGCCTCGCCGTCGGCCCCGCCGAGCAGGCGCCGGGAGCTCGCGAAGAGCTCCTCCCGGAGGTCCATGATGACGAGCTTGGGTGACAGGGGCTTGCCGGTGTTCCAGGCGGGGCACTGGCTCTGGCAGCGGCCACACTCGGTGCAGGTGACGGTGTCGAGCAGCTGCTTCCAGCTGAAGTGCTCGATCTTGCCGGCCCCGAAGACGGTGTCCTCGTCGAGGTTCTCGATGTCCATGTCGGGCGTCTTGTCGAGCGCGCCGAGGGCCCGGGGCTGGCGGGAGAAGGCGACGTTGATCGGCGCCATGAAGATGTGGAGGTGCTTGGAGTAGACGACGAAGACGAGGAAGCCGACGATGACGACGACGTTCAGGACGACGAAGACGGTGGCGAGTACCTCGTTCACGCCCGCGCCGAGGGGGTGCAGCCAGCTCCCGACGACATGTGAGGCGAAGGCCCAGTCCGAGTAGGGGAAGTCGCGCACGCCGTTGGTCGTCGTGTTGGTCTGCGCCGCCCGGTACATGAGCAGCGTGATCATGACTCCGGCGATCATGGCGAGGGTGACCCAGGCCGCTCCGGTGTGCGAGCCGTAGAAGCGGCTCCGGCGCTCGAGGCGCTTCGGGTTGTTCACGAGCCGGATCACGGTGAACACGACGAGTGCGACGAGGACCGCCACGATGAAGAAGTCCTCGAGGAAGCCGATGAAGGACCAGGTGCCGATGAGCGGGATGTGGAAGGTCGGCGAGAACAGGTCGCCGTAGGCCTCGATGATCGTGAGGAGCAGGACCGTGAAGCCCCAGAAGGTGAAGGCGTGGGCGAGGCCGGGCACCGTCCACTTGAGCAGCCGCTTCTGGCCGCCGACCTCGGCCACCTCGACCTCGGCCCGCCTCCCCCAGTGTGAGAGGCGTTCGGGAGCCGGCTGTCCCGAGCGGATGAGGCGGCTCAGGAAGTAGAGCCTCCGTCCGGCGACCGCGAGCGCGAGCGCCGTGGCCGCCATCGCGATGGGGTACCTGGTGAGCACGCGTTCTCCTCGACTGGCCGCTTCCGCCTGCAGCCGCGAAATCTATTCCGGAGAAGTGACCGCGCGGAAATTCTCGAAGTAGCGGCTCGGCGTCGGGCCCCGTTGGTGCTGGTACTTCGAGCCGAGCGAGGACGAGCCATAGGGCACGTCGGCCGGCGTC
>JAKACF010000299.1 GCA_021821585.1 Actinomycetes bacterium | reverse complement strand
ACGGCGGCGCCGACGACGACCGCCCCCGTCCCGCCCTCGCCCGAGACTGTCCAGCACCGGATCGGCACCTTCGCCGCCGGCTCGTCGCTCGACTTCTCCCTGCCGAGCTTCACGGTCCGGCCGGGCACCCTCTACCGGCTCACGGTGACGATCTCGAGCGACGGCCCCTCGACCGGGCGCGGCCTCTCGGACTCGCAGTCCCTCAGGCTGGAGGTGGCGGCCGGCTGAGGACCTCAGGGAGGCGCCGGATCGGGACGCTCCGGACGGGGGCCCGCTCCCTCGTCGCCGGGCGGCGCCGATGCCCGCCAGCGTGCCTCGGCCTCCGCCGCCACCTCGATGAGGGGCCGCCCGAGGCGCCGGGCCGCCCGGACCACGTCGTCGTGCTCGGCCTTCACCCTTCCCGCGCTCACCTTCACCCGGACCGGGACGCCGCCGACCTCGATCTCGCCTGACCGCCGGGGCGAGCTCCAGCGCTCGACGGGGTGCGTCCGCACGCCGAGGGAGCCGGTCTCGCTCCGCAGCAGCTCGGCCAGGCTGGCCGAGAGGGCGGGGTCGCACAGGACGCTCAGGAGATGGGCCGGTCGACCCTTCTTCATGACCACCGGCGTCACCCAGCAGTCGAGGGCGCCGTGGTCCATGAGCGCCTGGACGGCGTGGGCGAGCGTCTCCCCCGTGGCGTCGTCGAGGTTCGCCTCGAGCACGGCGAGCTGTTCGGCGGCGCGCTCGACGAGCCCGGTGTGGCTGCCCTCGGCCGTGGCGGCGGTGCCGACGACGACCTGGGTGCAGTTCGGCATGCCGTCGATCTCCCTGCTGCCGGCGCCGTAGCCGGTCAGCTCGACGGTCATCGGCGGCATGGCGCCGAAGGAGACGCCCCAGGCCTTCATCATGGCGGCGCCGGTCGGGGTGGTGAGCTCGAGCCCGACGTCCCGGCCGACGGTGGGGATCCCCGCCAGGAGCTCGACCACTGCCGGCCCGGGGTTAGGGAGGAGGCCGTGGGCGGTCCTCACGACACCCGTCCCGGTCGCCACCGTGCTGGCCGACACCTCGTCGATCCCGAGCAGGTCGAGGGCGGCCGCCGTCCCGACGATGTCGACGATGGTGTCGTGTCCCCCCACCTCGTGGAAGTGGACCGCCGAGGGCGGACGGCGGTGCACCCGGCCCTCCGCCTCGGCGAGCACCGTGAAGGCCGCCACGGCCCGCTCGCGGACCCGGTCGGGGAGCCGGGCCTCCTCGAGGACGCCGAGGATGTGCATGAAGGTGCGGACGACGCTGTCGCCCCGCACCCGCACGACGGCCTTCGTGCAGGCGAGGCCGTTTCTCATCGTCGGCTCGAAGTCGAGGGACCAGCCGCCGATGGGGAGCAGCTCGAGGAGGCGGAGCAGCGCGGGGAGGTCCGCGCCGGCGTCGACGAGGGCACCGAGGGCCATGTCGCCGGCGATGCCGGCGAAGCAGTTGAAGTAGGCGATCCGCCGCCCGCCCGCCACGTCAGGCCAGCAGCCGGGCGATGGCCGCCGCGGCCCCGTATCCGTTGTCGATGCCGACGACGCTCACGCCGGCCGCGCACGACGACAGCATGGCGAGCAGCGCCGTCACGCCCTCGAGGGCGGCTCCGTAGCCGACACTCGTCGGGACGGCGACGACCGGCGCGGGCGTGAGTCCCCCGACGACGCTCGCGAGGGCCCCCTCCATGCCGGCGATCACGACGACGGCGTCCGCCTCGAACAGCTCGTCCACCGACGCGAGCAGCCGGTGGACACCGGCGACCCCGCAGTCGGCGAGGAGCGAGGGACCGAAGCCGTAGGCCCGCAGCGTCGCCATGCACTCCTCTGCGACCGGGAGGTCGGCCGTCCCGGCGGTGCAGACGAGGATCCTCCCCGGGCGAGCCGGCGCCGGCCGCCAGGTGAGGGTGGCGAGCCGACCCTCCTCGAGGTGGCGGGGATGCTGCTCACCGCCCGGGCAGCGCTCGAGGCAGGCCGCAGCCTGGGCGGGAGTGGCCCGGGTGACGAGCACCGGACCGCCTGCGTGCTCGAGGAGCTCGGCGACGATGCCGGCGCACTGGCTCGCCGTCTTGCCTGGGCCGTAGACCACCTCCGGGCGGCCCTGGCGCAGTGCCCGGTGATGGTCCACCTTGGCGTAGCCGAGCTCGGCGAAGGGCAGGCGGTGCAGGCGGGCGACCGCCTCGTCGGGCGAGATGGCGCCGGTCGTCACGTCGTCGAGGAGGCACCGCAGTTCGAGCTTGTCCATGGGTGCTCACTATCCTGCCCCCATGACGGCCGGAGGGCGAGGCGAGGGTGGCACGGGGGCGGTGCGCCGCGTCGGATTCTTCGGCCCGCACGGCACCTTCACCGAGGAGGCGTTGGCCTCCGTCGGGGAGCTGGCGGACTGCGAGCACGTCGCCTACCCGACCATCCCCGACGTCCTGCGGGCGGCGGAGTCGAGAGAGGTCGACCTCGGCATCGTCCCGATCGAGAACTCGATCGAGGGGACGGTCTCGGCCACCCTCGACCACCTCGTGTTCGACTCGGACCTGCTGATCCAGTTCGAGGTGGTGCTCGACATCCACCTGTTCCTCCTCGCACCGCCCGGAATCAAGCTCGAGGAGATCCGTTCGGTGGTCTCCTATCCCCACGCGAGCGCCCAGTGCCGCCGCTTCGTTCACGAGCGGCTGGGGGACGCCGAGGTGCTCCCCGCCAACTCGACGGCCGACGCCGCCCGCCTCGTCGGCGAGCGACGCCTGCCGCAGACGGCCGCCATCGCACCCCGGCTGTCGGCCCGCCTGTACGGCCTCGAGGTGCTCGCAGAGGCGATCGAGGACTACGGGGGCAACCAGACGCGCTTCCTCGCCGTCGGCGAGGGACGGGTGCCGGCGCCCACCGGGCACGACAAGACGAGCATCGTCTGCTTCCAGGCGGCCGACCACCCCGGCAGCCTGCACGAGATCCTCGGGCAGTTCTCCGCTCGCAGCCTCAACCTGACCAAGATCGAGTCCCGACCGACCAAGCAGGGGCTCGGCGACTACTGCTTTGTCATCGACCTCGAGGGGCACGTGAGCGACGAGGTGGTCGGGGACTGCCTGCGGGAGCTCCGCGCCTCCCCGCCCGGCTGCAAGTTCCTCGGCTCCTACCCCGCCGCCGGAGAGCACGCCCTGGCGAGGCGGGAAGAGGTGTCGTCCGCCCGGCGCGAGGCGGGCGACTGGCTCTCGGAGATCCGCCGCCTCGTCGCGGCACCGAGTGCTCCCTCGTAGACGGGCCTAGTTGGCGCCGGCCGTCGCCTCGTCCTTCGCCGGCGCCGCGCCGTCCGCTGGGCCTCGAGGAGGGGCGGCCCTTCAGTCCGGCTCGGCCAGTCGCCGGATGGCGAGCAGGGCGAGGTCGTCGGACCGCTCGCTCGCGAGACTCGAGAGCACCGTGTCGCACAGCGCCTCCAGGCTGCCGTCCACGCCCTCCACCGAGGTGCGGAGGAGCTCGAGGCCCTCGGAGAGGGGCCGCCGCTTCATCTCGACGAGGCCGTCGGAGTAGAGGAGCAGGGTCGAGCCGGGAGGGAGCGGGACGTGGCGCTCCTCGGCGTGGACGGGAGGAGCGCCGAGCGGCGTGTCGGGGCGGATGGCG
>JAKACF010000298.1 GCA_021821585.1 Actinomycetes bacterium | reverse complement strand
GGATCTGCGGGTGACCGCGTAGGCGCTCACCTCGACGTCGGGCCGCTCGACGAGCGCCTCGAACAGCCCCCTGCAGGCCGCTCCCACCCCGCTCGGCTGGCCGACGAGCGGCAGCACGTCGAGCGCGACGGTGAGGGCGCCTCGACCCGCCCGGGCGCCGGTGCGCTCTCCACCCGGCGCCGCAGGGCGGGACCGGGAGCTCACCGGAACAGGTCCTCGGCGTAGGGGCGGATGACGTCGGCCCCGACCGAGCCGGGACCGAGGACCGAGGGGTCGACGCCACGGACGACCGCGACGGGGACCTTCGCCGCCTTGCCCATGACGAGCTCGGCGGCCGCCGCGATCTCGTCCACGACGCACATCTCGGTGGCGACGAGCTCCCGCCCGAGGGCGTCCTTCGTGCCCCGCAGGTCGACGATGCCGCGGATGCCGGCGCAGCCGATGGCGACGTCCACCACCCCGCGCCGCCAGGCCCGGCCGAAGGTGTCCGAGACGACGACGGCAACCTCCCGCCCGGTGCGGGCCCGCAGGCCGTCCCGGATCCGGCGGGCGGACCGGTCGGCGTCCTCGGGGAGCAACGCCGCCCACCCGTCCTCGACGTTCGAGAAGTCGACGCCCGAGTTGGCGCAGACGTAGCCCTGCCGGGTCTCGGTGATGACGAGCTCCCCGCGGCGCCGGAGCACCCGGACCCCCTCGGACTCGGCGAGGCGCCGTTTCGCCGAGGGATCGGCGGGGTCGACCCTCACCATCCGGCCCTCGGACTTCGAGACGATCTTCTGGGTGACGACGACGACGTCGCCCTCCTCGAGGGCGACGGCACCGGCGATGAGGCCGGCGAGGTCCGCACCCCGCGAGATCTCCGGCAGGCCCGGGACGGGAAGGACCCTCAGACCTGCCGTCTCGTGCATGGTCGCAGTCTTGCCGGGCCCGGCGGGGCGGCGCTAGCCCTCGCCGGCGCCGGCGGGGGCGGCGAGCACGGCCTCGGCGAGGCGGCGGGCCCGTGCGGGGGTGGACATGACGGTGTCGGCCACGACCGCCCGGACGCCGGCCGCCTCGACCTCGCCGGCGAGGTGTCGGTCGACCTCGTCGATCACGAGCGTCCCGAGCACGCCGGAGAGCACGCGGGCGACACCGGCGGCCGACGCCTCCCCGCCGAGCTCGACGAGCAGGCGGTCGGCCGGACCCTTCAGGGCGGCTCCGCCGACGATGGGCGAGACGCCGACGACGTCGGGGCGCCGGGCGGCGAGCGCCTCCTCGACCCCGGGGACGGCGAGGACGGGCCCGATCGAGACGACCGGGTTCGAGGGGGCGAGGACGACGACCGTGGCCTGCTCGATCGCCTCGAGGACGCCCGGGGCGGGCCGGGACGCCTCGGCTCCCTCGAAGCGCACCGCCTCGACGGCGACGGCGTGGCGGTGCTTCACGAAGTACTCCTGGAAGCAGAGCTCCCCGCCGCCGGCGGTGCGAAGCACCGTCCGGACGGGGTCGTCGGACATCGGCAGCAGCCGCACCGCCAGACCGAAGGCCGCCGCCAGCTCGGCCGTCACCTCCGACAGCGTGGCCCCCTCCCGGAGCCGCCCGGTCCGGTAGAGGTGGGTGCCGAGGTCACGGTCACCGAGGCGGAACCAGGTGCGCTCGGCCCCGCCGAGGCGCTCGAGGGCCGACATCGCCTGCCAGCTCTCCCCCGCCAGCCCCCACCCGGTCTCGAGGTTGACCGCCCCGGCGAGGGTGTAGGTGATCGTGTCGAGGTCGGGCGAGATGCTCAGCCCGTGCAGCTCGGTGTCGTCGCCAGTGTTGACGACCGCCACGATCGACGACGGATCGGTGACCTGGACGAGCCCGGTGAGCATCCTGGCGGCGCCGACCCCGCCGCAGAGGACGCAGATCACCGGCTGGCGCCGACGCGCCCGCGGACCGAGGCGATCACCGCCGCCACCCCGTCCTCGAGAGGGGTCCAGGGCTTCCAGCCGAGGTGGATCGAGGCCCGGTCGGGATCGAGCGCGTTGCAGCGGACGTCGCCCGGCCGGGCGGGACCGCGCTGGGGGGCGAGCCGCGAGCCGGCGGCCGCCGCCAGCACGCCGTAGAGCCGGTTCGTCGAGGTCTGCAGCCCCGTCCCGATGTTGAGGACGAGCCCGCCGCCGCGGCGGGCCGCCCGGGCGAAGGCGTCGACGACGTCGTCCACGTAGACGTAGTCGCGCGTGTCCTCCCCGTCTCCGAAGATCACGCACGGCTCGTTCCGGACGAGACGCTCGGCGAAGATGGCGACCACGCCCGACTCGCCGTGGGGGTCCTGGCGCGGGCCGTAGACGTTGGCAAGGGCGAGGGCAGTGAACTCGAGGCCGTGCAGGCGGCGGTAGGTGACCATGTAGTCGATCGGCGCCATCTTGGAGACCCCGTAGGGCGAGAGCGGTCCGTGCGGCTGGTGCTCGGCGATCGGGAGGTCCTCGGCGTCCGGCTCGCCGTAGAGCGTCCCGCCGCTGGCGGCGTAGACCACCTTTTGCACCTTTGCGGACCGAGCGGCCTCCAGCACGCGGAGCGTGCCGAGGACGTTGACCTCGGCGTCGAAGAGCGGGCGGGCGACCGAGACAGGGACCGACGCCTGGGCGGCCAGGTGGAAGACCACCTCGGGTCGCCGGCGTGCGACGAGCTCGTGGAAGTCCGGCGCACCGATGTCGAGGTGGTGGAAGCGGAAGCGCCCCCCCGACGACCTCGCCTCGGCCAGGTTGGCGAGCGAGCCGGTGGAGAGGTCGTCGACGACGTCCACCTCGTGACCCTCCGCAAGCAGCCGGTCCGTCAGGGTCGAGCCGATGAAGCCGGCGCCGCCCGTGACGAGGCAGCGCGTCATCCGGTCACGCGCCTGAGGGCCTCGTGGCTGCGACCCGGCAGGGCGCGGGGGGCTCATGTCGTCGGGAATCTGGCAGCCTCGAGGCGGGCGCCGTCCGGCACCTCCGCCCCGCAGCCGACGACCGAGAAGCCCGTGACCTTGGAGGACTCCCCGACGACCGCCCCGGGGCCGATGATGGAGGACTCGACGACCGCCCCGGGCTCGATGCGGGCGCCCTCCATCACCATCGAGCCGGACACCCGGGCGCCCCGCTCGAGGACGGCGCCGGCAGACAGGACCGACCCGGACAGCTCGGCCCCGGCCGCCACGCGGGCCTTCGGACCGACGTAGCTCGCCGGCTCGAGCACGCCGTCGACCTCGGCGTCCTCGGCCACGAAGAGCCCGGAGGCCGCCATGGGCACCCCCGGCAGCGATCGAGGCGTCCGGCGGCCGCGAAGCACGTCGAAGGAGGCCTGCAGGAACTTCTCCGGCGTCCCGGTGTCGAGCCAGTAGGCGTCCGACGCCAGGGCGTACAGGGCGCCCTTCTCGACGAGGCCCGGGAAGATCTCCCGCTCGATCGAGACCCTCCTGCCCGAGGGGATCATGTCGAGCACCTCGGGCTCGACCACGTAGCAGCCGGCGTTCACGAGGTTGGTCGGGGCGGTGCCCGCTGCAGGCTTCTCGATGAAGGCCTCGACCCTGCCGCTCGGGTCGGTCGGCACCACGCCGAAGGCGGACGGGTCCACCACCGGCGTGAGCTGGATGGTGGCCCGCGCCTGTCGTTCCC
>JAKACF010000297.1 GCA_021821585.1 Actinomycetes bacterium | reverse complement strand
CCGCCGGCCCCGAGCAGGTCGATGCAGAGGTCGTAGATCCGCTGGTTCACCTCGGCGAACATGAGCTTCGCGATCGAGCCCTCCGGCCCGGGGTTGCCCGCCCGGCGGGCGTCGGCCGCCCGCAGGTTCGTCAGCCGGAGCACCTCGGCCTCGACGAAGGCCGACATGAGCCGGTCGCGGGCGGCCGGGCCCGGGTCGGGGCACTCGCTTCGGAAGATCCGGACCGCCTCGGCGATGGCGCCCGATCCCCTCGCCGGGGCGCCGCCCCCTCCGCCGATCGAGGTGCGCTCGTTCATGAGGGTGCTCATCGACACCCGCCAGCCGTCACCGACGTCGCCCACGCGGTCGGCGTCGGGGACGCGGACCTCGGTGAGGTACACCTCGTTGAACTCCGCCTCGCCGGTCATCTGCCGGAGCGGGCGCACCTCGACGCCCGGGCTGTGCATGTCGAGGGCGAAGTAGGTGAGCCCCTTGTGCTTGGGCTGGCCCGGGTCGGTCCTCGCCACCAGCATGCCGCGGTCGGCCAGGTGGGCCAGGGTGTTCCAGACCTTCTGGCCCGAGACGACCCACTCGTCACCGTCGCGCACCGCCCTCGTCGACAGCCCGGCCAGGTCCGAGCCGGCTCCCGGCTCGGAGAACAGCTGGCACCAGGTGTCCTCGCCGGTGAACATGCGGACGAGGAGCCGGGACCTCAGCTCGTCCGAGCCGTGCGTCACGATCGTCGGCCCTGCCATGGCCAGCCCGAAGAATTGGAGGGCGCCGTGCGGGGTGGCACCGGCCTGCGAAAGGCGCCGGTCGACCCGCCGCTGGAGGACGGGGGCGACGCCGAGGCCGCCGAAGCCCTCGGGGAAGTGGACCCAGGCCAGCCCGAGCTCGTACTGGCGCCGGCGCACGGCGACGGGGTCGCTCGAGGCCGGGTCGAGCTCGGCGAGCAGCTGCTCGATGCGGTCGTCGACGGCCCTCGTGGCCTCGTCCATGGGTCTCCTCCTTCTCGAGCCTGCGCGATGCTGGCACGTCCCGACGTGTGCCCGCACCGTGGCCGCCGGTAGCCTGATCGCCGTGTCGTCTCCTGCCGTGAGCGTCGCCCCGCCGACAGAGCGCAGCACCGCCGACCAGGTGATGCGCCGGCTGCTCAGGATCCCCGACCGGTCCAAGCAGCCCTCGGACCGGGACGTCCACCGCCTGTTCTCCGCCTCCATCCTCATCTCGGCGCTCCGCTGCACCCTGAGCTACGTCCTCTTCCCGATCGCGGCGCCCTTCATCGGCGCCGTCGGCGGCGTCGGACCAGCGATCGGCATCCCGATCGCCGTCGTGGCTCTCTACTTCGACGCACGGGGCATCCGCCGCTTCTTCCTGGCCGACCATCCCCGGCGCTGGCCGATCACGGCCCTGTACCTCGCCGTCATGGTCCTCGTGGCGGTGCTGCTGGCGAGGGACATCGTCCAGATCGCCTGAGCGGGGTCAGCCCTCGAAGTACCGCCGCGGGTTCGAGACGAGCATCTCGTCCACCTGCGCCTCGGTCACGCCCCGCTCGTGGAGGGCGGGGACGACGTCGGC
Source organism: Actinomycetes bacterium (assembly GCA_021821585.1). GTDB lineage: Bacteria > Actinomycetota > Acidimicrobiia > Acidimicrobiales > Bog-793 > JAKACF01. Next base: position 2,066 of record JAKACF010000297.1, on the reverse strand, counting down.
GAGCACGTGCAGGTAGTGCCAGTTGGGCAGCGCCGGCTTCAACAGCGGGTCGACCCAGTCGATGTAGCAGGCGGCGTCCTGGCTGAGCACCATGCTCGAGGCAAAGCCGCGGCGGCACAGCTCGGCGACGATGCCGACCCTGCCCTCGAAGTCGAGCGTCGTGTCGATCCCGAAGCGGTCCATTCCGAGCAGGAAGCCCGCCTCGGCGAGCTCGCTCAGGTGGTCGGCGTCGGTCGTGTCGCCGCTGTGGGCGAGCAGCACCCGCCGCGGCTCGACGCCCTCCTCGGCGAGCACCCGGCGGACCTCGAGGCCGCTTCGCGAGCCGGGATGGGTGTGGACCATCACCGGGGCGCCGGTGCGCAGGTGGGCGGCGGCGACGGCCCGCATCACCCGCTCGACGCCGGGGGTGAGCCCGTGGTGGTCGATGGCGCACTTGAGGAAGGCGGCCCGCACCGAGGTGCCCTTCACCCCCTCTTCGATGTCCCGCACGAACAGGTCGACCATCGGGTCGGGCAGCCCCGGGAGGGCCCCGGGTCCGCGGAAGGCGAAGAAGTTCGGGACGTCGCAGTAGGTGTAGACCCCCGTCGCCACGATGATGTTGAGGTCGACCTCGGCCTGGATGCGGGCGATGCGGGCGACGTCACGTCCGAGGCCGTCGACGGTCGGGTCGGCGATCGTGGAGATGCCCGCCGCCTTCAGCTCCTTCAGCTTCCTCACGGCGTTCTCCACCTGCTCGGCCTCGTCCCACTCGTCCGACCAGTTCTGCTGGGAGTCGAGGGTGAGGACGAAGACGTGCTCGTGCATGAGGGTCCGGCCGAGCTCGGCGGTGTCGACCGGGCCACGGACTGTGTCGACGGTGGCCATCGCCTCAACCTAGGACGACGCGCCCCTTGCCCGCCCGCTTGGCCCGGTAGAGCGCGGCGTCGGCCCTCGCCAGCAGCGACTCGGGCTCGGCCGGCTCGCTCGTGCAGACGAGGCCGATCGAGGCGGGGCAGCTGACGGGACGGCCGCTCACCTCGATCGGCAGCGCCATCGTGTCGCACAGGCGCCTGGCGACGCCGACGGCCGTGGGCTCGCCGCCGCGGACGTTGCCGCAGAGGACGACGAACTCGTCGCCCCCGAGGCGCCCGGCGGTGTCGGTCGGTCGCAAGAGGCCGCTCAGCCGCTCCGCCACTGCCTGGAGGACGAGGTCCCCGAAGGCATGCCCGTGGGTGTCGTTCACCTCCTTGAAGCCGTCGAGGTCCATGTACATGAGGGCGACGAGCTCGTCCGGCCGGTGGGTCCCGCTCGCCTGGCGGACGAGCTCGAGGAAGGCCCTCCGGTTGACGAGGCCGGTCAGCTGGTCGTGGCGTGCCTCGTGCACGAGGCGGCGGTGCTCGTCGGCGAGGAGCGCCTCGAGTTCCTCCTTGCGCCGGTCGAAGCGCTTCATCATCCGGACGAGGCTGGCGTCGCAGCTCGAGCGGACGACCTCCTCGGCAGCCCGCAGCAGGTGGGCGGCGGTGCCCTGCTGGGAGGCGATGTCCCGCAGGGTGAGCAGCGTCGTGTCCCGCCAGTACAAGACGAGCTTCACGAGGGTCGTCACCGACGTCTCGTGCAGCGCGAGCGACCCGGGCCTGGCGAGGACCGCCGCCTCGTCGCTCGTCGCCGGGGCGCCGGAGGTGAGGTAGCGGCCGAGGATGCCCGTGGCGAGCTCGCTGGCGCTGGCGGCGTTCACCTCCGGCAGCGGCTCGTCGGGGCCGAGGCCGAGGATCTGGCGCAGCCGCTCGTTGCAGGCCCGCGCCACCTCGGGCGCCCGCGCCGAGAGCGCCTCGCCGAGGGCGATCCGGGCGGCGGCGTCGTCGCCCGGCGGGCCGGCATCCCCCTCCCCTCCCGGGACGTGTGGTGTCAGCTGCGGTGCCATGTTCGTTCCCGAGAGCGTACCGTGCGCCGTGCCCGGCGACAGGGAGCGCCCGGCCCGGGCGAACCGCCGGAGCACCCTCGTCCCCTCCGAGCACGAGTGGGCCGCATGCGCCAGACTCCTCGGTGACCGTCGCCGACCGGCGGCGGTGGAGGAGGAGGAGGACATG
>JAKACF010000296.1 GCA_021821585.1 Actinomycetes bacterium | reverse complement strand
ACGGGGATGCTGATCGAGGATGGCAGGCGATAGCCCTGGTACACCTTCCAGCTCATACTGGTCCTGTGCAACGAGGAGTGAATCGGCTCTTGATCAAAAACGACGGTCAACCTGCGAGGGCTCTGTCCTGACGCAAGAGCTCAATGGCCACTCGCTCGAGGCGGCGCAGCGTGTTCTGGCTGATGCCGAGCACCTTGGCGACCGTGCTTTGAGACATCGGCGGTGCGCCGTCCAGGCCGAAGCGGAGACGGACGAGGTCTGGAAGCACACCGGGCAAGCGACCGACAGCGGCTCTGAGGTCGTCGTCTCGCACCCTCTGCTCGGCCAGCTCGTCGGTGCCCGGTGCGTCGTCGGCGATCACGTTGGAGAGCACCGAATCTCCCGAGTCGGTGTACGACGCGTCCAGGCTGGCGGTCACCCGAGACGCGGGCGGGTGCTCCTCGCCGAACCGCTCGGCCGCCGCCTCGGCGTCGAGGACCTCTCTGGGGATCCGGATCGTGCGCCCGTAGGTGGCGACGGCAAACTGCATGGCGTGGCGGATCCACCAGGTCGCGTAAGTGGAGAAGCGGTAGCCGGCGTCGGGGTTGAACTTCTCGATGGCCGTGCGCAGCCCGAAGGTGCCCTCCTGGATGATGTCGTCGAGCTCGACGCCGCGGTCCTGATAGGACCGGGCCCAGTGCAGGACCAGGCGCAGGTTCGAGACGAACATCTCGTCGAACGCCGCCCGGTCGCCGTCTCGTGCACGGCGAGCCAGCTCGCGCTGGCGGTCGTGGGTGAGAGGCGGCGGGAGGTCGACCGTCGAGCCGACGAAGGCCGGCATCACACGTCGCCGCTGCAAAACGCCAGGACCGCTTCGATCTTGTTGGCGAGATCCTCGAGCGAGCCGTCGTTGTAGATGACCGAGTCGAAGTCGAAGTCGTCGAGAGCGGTCTCGCTCACGTGGCCATTGACTGGGCCGCAGCCCGGTCGCTCGACCCGGAGCACGAGCCCGCCGCGGGACCGGATGGCCGCTGCCTCGTTCGGGAACCGGCAATCCGAGACGACGAGCCGGCCTGGTACTCGCTCCAGGAGCGCTTTCACCCAGACATCCGCGCCGAGAGCCGACCTCCCGGCCTCGGTGCCGAGGCGCTGGAGTAGCCTACGAACCTCGGGGACCGCCTTGGCGTCCTCGAGTCCTCCAGGTAGCTCAGCAATGACACTCGACAGGCGCACCCCGTCGTCGACCAAGGGGTCGAGGCCGACGAGGATCCGCTTCATCGCCGCGGCGAATGAGCCGCGGGCGAAGTTGTGCCTGTCCGCAAGGATGTGGGCAACGGTGTCCTTGCCCGCCCGCGCGTAACCCGAGACGCCGACGAGAACCTCCTGTTCGAGGGTGCCGGCGAGTGGGTAGACACGCCAGAGCTGGCAACCGACATCGACAGCCACCCGGCGCTCGGCGAGCGAACCTGCCGAAATCTCCCAGCCGGGCAGGAACGCCACGGCGTCGCACGAGCAGATCGCTGCGAGGTCCTGACGAAGCGCCTTCTCGATCGAGAATTCCGAGGTCAGCTCGACGGCGCCGTCTTGCTCGTCGACGAAGCCCGCGGCACGGTCGAGATCGGCAGGACTCACTACGTCGTGGCCGAGGCCGACGAGCATGTCCCGGGCGGTGTCGAAGGCCGGGAAGTTGTAGTTGACGATGCCCCGCATCGGGCCGGCGATATACACACGCATGCCCATCCTGTGCAGCGAGCCCGAGATCGGCTCCCCTCCAGCTCAGCGGACCGGGCAGGCTCCGCCGTGGCACTCGCCGTCGTTGGAGTCGCCGACCAGGGCGAGGCCACCCTCAGTCACCCGTGCCAGGTACTCTGCCTCGCTGAGCGGCTCGTAGGGGGCGAGCTCGCGGGAGACCTTGGGGAAGACGGTGATGCCCTTCAGGCTCCCGAGATGGCGCTGGAGGGCGGCGATCAGCTCGCCGGGACTGGTGTCGGCTGCGATCTGGGCCGTCGCCGAGATGGCGTTCCCGTCCCCGAGGGAGCAGAAGTGCTCCTGCACCGTCGCGACGACGTCGAAGAACTGCACAGCCGACAGCTCGTCGGCCTGCTCGATCAGCTCGGCAGGGTAACGGTCGATGATCTGGTCCCGGACGACGAACTCGACGACCGAGGTGTTGGCCGCGTAGATGTCTGTCACGACCGGGTGGCCGGCTTCGATGAGATCCTGGAGCTGCGGGTCGCTGTGCGCATAGCGGACCCGTCGGATGAAGTAGCGGGCCATGACGGGGTGTACGCCAGGCGTCGTGCCGGAGAGCTGGGCGATGGTCCCGGTCGGAGCGACCGCGGTCACCTTGACCGAATGCGGCGTGCCCAGCGCTCGGGCCAGGTCGTCCGCCGCGCGACGGGCCGCCCTGCGGAAGGACTCGAGCTTGCGATGGAGCGCTGGAGCATCCGGGAGCCCTGACAGCGCCACTCCGTGCGCCGCGCACCAGCCCTGGAGACCCATGATCCCGACCCCGATGCGCCGGTTCTGGAGCTCGATGCGCCGCGCCGACTCGGCATGGTGCGGGTTGAGCGTGGAGCGGTACAGAAAGCGCGCCATCAGCTCGAAGGCTCGCTTCGCCCCGGCGTCATCCTGGCCGAAGTAGGCGAGGTCGACGCTGCCAAGGTTGCAGCTCTCGCCAGCGCCGTCGGTCGGGTCGAAAGTGAGAGAAGACTCACCGCAGGGGTTCACTATCCGTACTGCAACCGGCTCGTCGGCGGAGTGCGCGCTGGTGTTGACGAGCCCGGGCTCGCCGTTCAATGCCATGCCCTCGGCCACCTCACCCAGCACCCGCATGGCGTGCGGATCGCCGGCATCGACCGCCTCTACGAATCGCTCGTCGATCTCGACCGAGATGTTCGTCGACCAATGGCATAACGGGTCCTGCTTGCAGGCGATGAAGGCGAAGACGTCGGGGTCCCGCCAGTGCATCATGGACATCCGCGCGCTGCGCCGATTCCCGCCTGCGACCACCGCGCAGGCGATCTCATGGTCGATCTGCATGGTCTCCATACCACTCAGGCGACGCGCGCAACCCCGTTGCCGGCCGTCAGCCACGGCAGCATTCAGCACCCCGACGATCGCCCTCGTCGCCGAGACGAGCGACCCGGGGCCAGACGCCCGACCTCCGAAGGTCCGAAGCAAGGCTCCGTACGGACGAACGGCCGAGACGTCGAAGACGACCCGGTGACAACCGGGCACGTGCGCCAACTCGATGACCTTGGACCAGGCGTCCACCCATCCCTCACGGGTGTCTTCGACGAGGATCGTGCCGGACTCGTCCTCGACGAAGTTGTCGCCAGCAGCCTGTCGCACGGCATCGATGTCGATGTGGTCGCCTCGACAGGTGACGCAGAGCTCGATCTCGCCGGCGACCGCCGGCAGGTGTGCCATCAGGTCGGACGAGTAGTTGGCCCCGACCCCGCCCCCCTCGAACAGGCGGGCGGCGAGGTAGCTGAAGTGGTCAGACGGCCTCGCCCCGTAGCCAGAGACGAAACAGTTGGCTTTCATCTTGGCCGATTCGGTCCCGGTCACCCACAGGTGGCGCCCGGCCGGCACGGCGGCGAAAGAATAGATGAGCCTGAACAGCTCGACGTCCTCGTCTGGGAGCCAG
>JAKACF010000295.1 GCA_021821585.1 Actinomycetes bacterium | reverse complement strand
GTTCCTCGACATCGACCGCTTCAAGCTCGTGAACGACGGCCTCGGCCACGACGCCGGCGACGAGATGCTGGTCGAGATCGCGAGCCGGCTCCACAGGGCCGTCCGCGACACCGACACCGTGGCGCGGTACGGGGGCGACGAGTTCGTCATCGTGGCCGAGGACTCGGGCGGTCTCGAGGAGGTGCGCGCCCTTGCCGAGCGGATCCTCGAGATCGTCTCCCAGCCGCTCGTCGTCGCCGAGCGCCAGCTCCGGCCGAGGGTGAGCATCGGGATCTCGCTCACCCTCGGGGGCTCGCCGGCGCCGGACGACCTCGTGAGAGACGCCGACATCGCCATGTACCGGGCGAAGGAGCGGGGTGGTCACCGGGCCGAGGTCTTCGAGGCCGTGATGGAGTCCCGCGCCATCGTCCGCTTCGAGCTCGAGCGCGACCTCGCCCAGGCGGTCGCAGCCAGCAACCGGCGGCGGGAGAACGACCCCGCCGGGACGCTGCGGATCCACTACCAGCCGATCGTCTCCTTCGACGGGCCGATCCTCGGGGTCGAGGCGCTCGTTCGCTGGGAGCACCCGCGCTACGGCCTCATGTCCCCGCTCGAGTTCATCCCGCTCGCCGAGGAGACCGGCCTCATCGTGCCGCTCGGGCAGTTCGTCCTCGAGGAGTCCGTCCGCCAGGTGGCCGAGTGGAGGAGGACCGTCTCTCCGGACCTGTCCCTCTCGGTCAACGTGTCCGCCCACCAGCTCGACGGGCGCGACCTGGCCGCGCTCGTCGAGTCCGTGCTGGCCGAGACCGGGCTCGAGCCGGACGCCCTCTGCCTCGAGCTCACCGAGTCGGCGCTCCTCCGGGACTCGGGCAACGGCGCCGACACCCTGGGTGACCTCCGGCGGCTCGGGGTCCGCTTCGCCGTCGACGACTTCGGGACCGGGTACTCCTCGCTCGTCTACCTGCGGCGCTTCCCCGTCCAGCTCGTCAAGCTGGATCGCAGCTTCGTCTCGGGCGTGCCCACGAGCCCGCAGGACGCCGCCATCGTGTCGGCGGTGATCGACCTCGCCCACGCGCTCGGGATGGCGGCCGTGGCCGAGGGGATCGAGACCTCCGAGCAGCGGGCGGCCCTCGCCTCGCTCGGCTGCGAGCTCGGTCAGGGCTACCTGTGGTCCCGGCCCCTCCCGGGCGACGAGATCACGGCCCTCCTCGAGGCGGGGAGCGAGCTCGGGAGCACGCCGGCAGCGCTCAGCTGACCATCCGCTGCGCTCGCCTTTCGGCGAGGGAGTATTGGCCGTGCTGTTTTTCATCTTGCGCTTCCTCGGGCAGGGGACACGCAAGCGCGCGCTCGGGCTGATCGGTCTCGCCACCTTCGTCGTCCTCGCCGGCGGGGTCGCCTTCGCACTCGTCGAGCACCTGTCGGTCTGGATGGGGTGGTACTGGGCGGTGACCACCGCCACGACCGTCGGTTACGGCGACGTGACACCGCACACGACGGCGGGTCACGTCATCGCCGTGGTCGTCATGCTCTCCACGATCCCGCTCCTCGGAGCGGTCTTCGCGTTGTGGTCCGGTGCGGCCGCCGCCGCCCGTCTGAGGAGGTTGATGCACATGGGACGGTCCTTTCCCCCGGGTCGCTTCCGGATCGTCGTCGGCATGCACGCCGTCGTCCCCGCCACGCTCGACGAGCTCGTGCGGATGGGCGAGGACGTCGTGCTCGTGGCGGACGTCGATCCGGCGGGCGTCTCGCCGGAGGTCCACCTCGTACGAGGTGACCCGACCAGCCTTCACGCACTGCGGACGGCTCGCCCGGAGAAGGCGGCTCACGCACTCGTCACCGGCGAGAGCGACGGCGATGTCCTCGTCTCGACGGTGCTGCTCCGCCAGTGCGCCCGCGAGCTCGAGATGACGGCCCTCGTCCATGCGAGGGCGGCGGCCGAGGCGCTGAAGGACCTCGGGGTGGCCGTCACCATCTCGGCCGACGACCTCCTCAGCCACACGCTCGCGAAGGTGCTCGAGAGCCCTCACGCCGGCACCTTCCTCGTCGAGCTGCTCGACTCGGAGCGTCACCGCCTCGACGAGCTCACCGCCACGCCGGAGATGGTCGGCCGACCCCTCTCCTCGCTGCGCGCCGAGCGGGACGACCTCGTGCTCGGCCTCGTCCACGACGAACGCGTCTCGCTCGGCATCGGCGAGGACCCGACCGTCGCCGCCGGCGACCGGCTGCTCGTCGCTCGCCCTACCGCCTCCTGAGGCGCGCCGTCACGAGCTCGAAGGGTCGCAGCGCCACGCGAAGGCGGCCCTCGTCGACGGCGAGATCGCCGAGCGGACGCTCCAGGAGGTCGGCCCGGGTCGCCCCCGTCACGCCGTCGGCGGCGATCACGGCGCTCCCGTGGGCGCCGGCGTGCTCGTAGAAGCGCACCACGAGGTCCCCGCTCCCGTCGTCGGCGAGCTTCACGGCCGACAGGCTCGCTCCCTCGAGCCTCACCAGCGCGCCGGCGGCCGGTGCCCCCGCGTCAGCGGTCCGGCCGTCGACCACCCGCAGCGGGAGGTTGAACGCCTCCGCCCTCGAGACGACGTCGTCGAGGCGGTCGTGGCAGTACAGGGCGTAGCGGAAACGGTGGGTGCCCACGTCCGCCTCCGGGTCCGGCCAGCCCGGCCCCCGCAGGAGCGAGAGGCGCATGACGTTCCGCCGGACGTCGTAGCCGTACTTGCAGTCGTTGATGAGCGCCACGCCGAAGCCGGGCTCGTCGAGCGAGGCCCAGCGCTGCGCCGGCACCTCGAACCGTGCGGCGTCCCAGGAGGTGTTGGCGTGCGTCGGACGCTCGAGATGCCCGAACTGGATCTCATAGCTGGCGTGGCGAGCCCGCAGCGCGAGCGGGAAGGCGACCTTCAAGAAGCGGTGGCGCTCCTGCCAGTCGACCTCCGTCGCGAACTCGACCAGGCCCGATCCAGCGGAGAGGCGGATGTCCTGGACGATCCGCGACGACCCGCCGAGCGGCCGTGTGACCCGGACGCTCACCCGCAGCGGCCCCTCCTCGAGCACCTCCACGGATGCGGCCCGGCACTGGTCCACGGCCCGGTCGAAGGTCCCCGGGTCCACGTCCCAGGCGTCGAAGTGGTTGGGCAGGTCGTGGTGGAGCTGGAACATGTTGGCCCGTTCGCCCGGCTCGACCGCCTCGCGATCCCGGACGAGGTCCTCGAGCGAGGTGATGAGCCCGTCGTCATCGATTGTCACCGCGACGAGGCCGTTCGAGAGCCTCCGGCCGGCGATCTCGGCGCGGTGGTCCACGTCAGCTGTCGGCGGCTCGCTCGAGAGCTCGTAGCGGGCGTACCCGCAGCCCGGGACGCGGGCGGACACGAGCACAACCCCGTTCGACGCCAGCTGGACCGGCAGACACGAGCCGTCGGGAGCGACGGCAGAGCGGGGCGTGCCCGCCAGGCCGAGACCGGCGACATCGACCTCCACGACCTCGTGACGCTCGTAGGTGGCGGCGTTGAGGACGACCATCGAGCCGAGGCTGCCCGATGCGCTGGCGACCGGCCCGACCCCTTGGACCAACCGGTCCGCCGCCCGGGCGATCACGTCGTTCGCCACGTCCGCCACCTCTCCGTAGGTGACCTCGGCATCGTCGTGAACCCAGTGGATGCTCGAGCCCGGGAGGATGTCG
>JAKACF010000294.1 GCA_021821585.1 Actinomycetes bacterium | reverse complement strand
GCCCGAGCTCGCCTCCACCCAGTCGAGCACGCCTCCGAAGCACACGAGCCCGACCCGGTCCCGCCCGGCCAGGTAGGCAGCTGCCGCCGTCGCTGCCACCTCGAGGCCGCGCCGAAGCTCAGGTGACTCGAAGGTGTCGACGAACAGGATCACGTCGGTGCTCTGCTCAGGGTGGTGCATGGTGACGTGCGGCTCCTGGCGCCGGGCGGTGGCCCGCCAGTTGAGCCGTCGTGAGCGCTCGCCCGGCAGCTCCGGCCGTATCTCGGCCAGCTCGATGCCTTCTCCGCGCGACCGGGCGAGCCGATCGCCGACCGGGACTCGGACCCGGCTCGAGCGAGGCAGGGAGCGCAGGCGCTCCTCGGCCGGGCGGACCGACAGCGAGAGACTCCCGAGCTCGAGACGGCGCTCGAGCAGGCCAGCGGGTCCGTCGAGGACGGCCACGAGCGGGCCGAGGGAGAGCGCTCCCGGGCTGCGGACGAGGAGGTCGAGGGCGAGCGTCGTGTCCTCGCCGGGACGGAGACCGCAGACGAAGTAGGGCTCGTCGGCGCTCTCGGCACCCTCCGGCAGCGCCAGGCGGACTCGGCACCGGTCCACTCGGCGGGCGGTGTTGAGGGTGATCTCGAGGCCGAGGCGATCGCCGGCGTGGACGACCTCGGCTCCCGGTGACATCGCCGCCGTGACGGTGGCGCTGACGGTCCGCTCGTCGAGCACCAGGCCGACGACGGCGAAGAGCAGTGCCGGGAGCCCGAGGGCGGCGAGGGAGGGCAGCTGGGCGACGACAGCGGCGAGGAGTGCGCCGCCCCCGAGCAGGACGTAGCCGTAGAGCTTGGGGGCGAGGGAGAGTCCCACCGCCATCCGGCTCAGTCGGGCTCCACCGGGGCGGGCACGGTCGACAGGCAGTGCCGGACGACGTCGTCGGCCCGGGTGCCCCGCAGCCACAGGTCGGGTCGTAGCGAGAGGCGGTGGGCGAGGCAGGGAACGGCGACCGACTTCACGTCGTCGGGGATCACATAGGAGCGGGCGCGAACCGCCGCGAGGGCACGGCTGGCCTGCAGGAGGGCGAGGGAGGCACGCGGGCTGGCACCGATCTCGACACCGGGAGTCGAACGCGTCGAGCGGGTCAGCTCGACGAGGTACCGTCCGACCGACTCGTCGATCGTCACCTGCTCGACGACCGTCTTCATCTCGAGCACCCTCGAGGGGTCGAGCACCTTGTCGAGGTGGACGTCATCGCTCCCGCGTCCGGCGCGGCGCTTCACGATCTCCCACTCGTCATCCTCGCTCGGATAGCCGATGGAGGTCCGGAGCATGAAGCGGTCGAGCTGTGCCTCGGGGAGCGGATAGGTCCCCTCGTACTCGACGGGGTTCTGGGTGGCGATGACGGCGAAGGGGGAGGGAAGGGGGTGGCTCGTCCCGTCGACCGTCACCTGGTGCTCCTGCATCGCCTCGAGCAGGGCCGCCTGCGTCTTCGGCGGCGCCCGGTTGATCTCGTCGCCGAGGACGAGGTTGGCGAAGATCGGCCCCGGCTGGAAGGTGAGCCGCCCGCTCGCCCGGTCGTAGACGCCGGAGCCGGTGACGTCGGCTGGCATGAGGTCGGGCGTGAACTGGATGCGGCTGAGGCCGAGGCCGAGCACGTCGGACAGACCCCGGGCGATCGAGGTCTTCGCCGTCCCGGGGACGTCCTCGAGCAGCACGTGGCCGCCCGCCAGCACTCCCACCAGGACGAGGGCCATCGCGTCCCGCTTGCCGACGACGGCGCGCGACATCTCGTCCAGCACCGCCGAGGCGAGCTCGCCGACCGCCGCGGCGTCCTCGAGGGTGGTCATCGGAGCTGCTCGAGCCGGCGGAGGAGGGCCGCCATCTCGCGGGGGGAGGGGCCGGGCGCGGCTCTGTCTGCGGGAGGGCGCGGGTTCGGATCCGCCACGACGGGCCCGAGGGGGCCGAGGGCGGCGGCGACGGCGGCCCGGTCGGCCGGGTCGATGCCGGCGTTCTCGAGGCGGAAGAGGGCCGCGGCCGAAAGGCGCGGTCGCAGCCGGACGTGGAAGTCCATCGCCGAACTCGCCGACAGCCTCACCAGCTCTTCCATCCCCTCAGTCTGGCCGACGGGTCCGCTCCCGGCGCTCCGAGTCCTCCTCGAGAGCAACGAGGCGAGTCGCCGGCGGAGGCGGCGGAGTCCGGCCGCGGCGCCCCGCTCCGGTGCGCCGGACTCGGCGTCCTCGCCGTCCGAGAGCGCCAGCACGTACAGCACGAAGGCGAGGGAGAGGAGACCGACGGCTCCGGTCCCGGCCCGGAGCGCCTGGTCGAGACCGACGAGGCCGGAGAGGTGGGCGAGAACGAGGCCGGCGACGACGATCCCTGCGAGCACCGCCGTCAGGCGGGCGCGCCGCCGCGGCAGGCGGAGCCAGCGGTCCGGGCTCATGTCGAGGGCTCCAGCCAGGCCTCGATCGCCCTCAGGCTCTCGATGGCGTCCGACCGGTCGAGCGCGGTGAGCGGTTCCCGGCTGTAGCGGGCGGCGGCGAACAGCGCCGTCAGGCGCCGCACCTGCGGCCGGTCGTCCGGCGGCACCCGCCGCGGATCAGCGACGAGGCGGCGGCTGTACTCGAAGGGGGTCTCGGCCTCCCGACGGCTGGTCCCGAGGTCGCTCATGAGCGCGGAGAACCGGGCGTAGGCGAGCATGATCGCCCGCCGGGGGTCCTCTTCGTCAGCCGGGTCCGCCAGCGGCGGCGGGACGGCGGTCGTCACGAGCTCGGCGGGATGGGGAGTCTCGGGCGTCACCTCCGCCGAAACGGGCCCGAGCGCGGAGCTCGAGCGCCCCCGCATGGAGAGGATCCATCCGAAGCGCCGCCAGGCGACGAGAAGGACGAGCAGACCGATCACGACCGAGGTCCCGACGAAGGCCGAGTGGTTGATCGGGACCGGGTGGACGACCACGTGACGGGAGACGGCCCGCCCGGGCCGCCCCGCGCTGAGCGGTCTCACCCGGTGGGTGGTCCGGTTGGCGTAGATGAGGTAGCCGAGGAGGACGAAGAGGCCGAAGGAGACGAGGACGACGAACACCCGGAGCCATCTCGGCCCGCGTGGTGGCAGGTGCTCCTCCGCCGGCGCCCCGCGGCGGAAGAGCGTCGCCGCCATGACGACGAGTGTGCCGACGGCGACGACGAGGAGGACGGGGAGGGCGACGCCGAGGGCGAAGGACTGCACGCCGCGGTTGGCGGCCACCGTCGAGGCGGGGGACCCGGAGGAGGCGCCGAGGACCGCTGCCAGCACAGCCACGAGGAAGACGGCCAGGAAGCCGGCGCGTGCTCTCATCCGCCTCGAGTGTAAGTCCAGGTCGAGGAGGCGGACGGTGCGACTCCACCCTTGCGGTCGGGCGTAGGCTCGAATTGCTACCACCGGGGCTAGCCAAGGAGCGTGTTGTGCCGCCTGAGAAACCGCACTGGGCCCACCTCTACCGAGAGGTCGTCACGTCCGGGCTGTGCACCGGCTGTGCCGCCTGCGTCGTCGCCTGCCCCTACGACGTGCTCGGCTACGACGACGGCGGCGGCCGCTACAAGCCGTTCCACGTGGACGAGGCCGGCGGCTTCGACGACTGCACGCACGGGGAGAAGGGCTGCACCCTCTGCACGAGGGCCTGCCCACGCTTCCGGGAGTGGGAGCAGGAGATC
>JAKACF010000293.1 GCA_021821585.1 Actinomycetes bacterium | reverse complement strand
GCTCAGCACGTTGTAGGAGCTCAGGTACTGGGACGAGGCGCTCGTGCCGAGCACGAGCGTGGCGATGACGGCGAGCACGAGCCCGCTCTCCCATCGGACCGCGCCTCGAAGCCAGTCCCGGCGGGTGGCTCCGGCGGAGGCGGTCGCCGCGCTCGCGTCCGTCTCCGGCGTCGGCGTCGGCGTCGGCGTCGGCGTCGGCGTCGGGCCCGACGCTGCCCTCTCGGCCGCTTGCTGGCTCGCCGTCGGTGTGGGCTCAGGCTGCACGCTGTTGGTAGCTCCTCTTGCGAAGCGCGCTCGTCAGGCGAAGGGCGATGGCGCGATCAAGGGAGATCGCGACCAGCAGCAGAAGGCCGTAGATCGCCTGCTCCCAGAACGACGAGATGCCGAGCACGTAGAGCGCCTGGCTGATCGTGGCGATCAGCAGGGCCCCGACTGCCGCGCCAACGGCCGAGCCGCTACCGCCGAAGATGGCGACGCCGCCGACCACGCAGGCGGCGACCACCTGCAGCTCGTAGTTGGTCCCTGCCGTCGAGTCGATCGTGCCGTAGTAGGCAGCCCACATGACACCGGAGAGACCCGCGATGGCGCCGCTGAAGGCGAAGGCCCCGAACACGCGTCGCCCGATGGCGATCCCGGCGAGCCGGGCAGCGTCGGGATTCGAGCCGATGGCGTAGAGCTCACGCCCCGAGCGGAAGTTGCGAAGGAAGTAGGCGCCGGCGGCGATCACGACGACGGACCCGATCGTGATCACGGGAATTCCGGCGATGGTCGACGTGCCCAGGCTCAGGAACGAGTCGGGCAGCGAGTTCGCCACGACCTCCCTCCCCCCCACGATCACGGTGTCGACGCCGCGGATGATGTAGAGCGTTGCGATGGTCACGACCAGGCTCGGGACGCGTCCGAGGGCCGTGACGGCCCCGTTCACCATGCCGCAGACGAGGCCGATGGCGAGACCCAGGGCGAAGACGAGCGGGATGGGGGTGCCGGGATGGTCGGCAAGGTACGCCGACGACAGGTAGGCCGAGAGGCCCAGGATCGAGCCCACGGACAGGTCGACGTTTCGGCTCACGATGACCACGGTCTGTCCCAGCGCCAGGAACCCGAAGATGGTCGCGTTGAGCAAGGTGAACTTGATGTTCGAGCTGTTGAGAAAGCGCGGCTGGATCGCCGTCGTCGCGATCACGAACAGGGCGAGCACGGCGACGATCCCGTGCTCGCGAAACCGGTAGGCCAGGTCGACGAGGTGGCGTGCGGACCCGGGTGCGGCGCCGGCCTGGAGCGACGGCTCGGACTGCACGAGGGTGCTCACGAGCCACTCGCCGCGAGCTGGCCGGTCGCCGCCGCCATGACGGTCTCCTCGTCGGCCTCGGCGCTGGGGAGCGACTTGACGAGCCGCCCCTCCCGCATCACGAGGATGCGGTCGGCGATCCGTAGGACCTCCGGTAGCTCGGACGAGATCATCAGGACCGCGACGCCTTCGTCCGCCAGCTCGAGAAGGAGGCGGTGCACCTCGTTCTTCGTCGCGATGTCGATGCCTCGTGTCGGCTCGTCGACGATCAGCAACCGGGGCTTGCGGGCAAGCCACTTCGCCAGGACGACCTTCTGCTGGTTCCCCCCCGAGAGCGTCGAGACGGGATGCCCGATCCGGCTGTACTTCACCTGGAGCCGGGCGCTCCAGTCCGCTGCGAAGCGCCGCTCCGCCGCGCGCCGGACGAAGCCAAATCGGCGGAGCTCGCCGAGCGAGGCAAGGGCGATGTTGGTGCTCGTCGCCATCTCGATCACCAGGCCCTGCTGCCGGCGATCTTCCGGGACGTAGCCGATCCCCGCCGCCATCGCCGCCGGCGGCGACCCGCGCCGTAGCCGAGCCCCCTCGACGACGACCGAGCCGGCATCGTATCGATCGACGCCGAAGATTGCCCTTGCGACCTCGCTCCGTCCGGCACCGACGAGACCCGCGAGCGCCACGATCTCCCCGCTGCGCACCTCGAAGGAGACATCGACGAACACCCCTTCACGCGTCATCCGCTCGACGGAGAGCACAGGCGACCCGGGTCTTGGCCGCTCCCCTTCGTCCCGCTGCACGAGCGAACGGCCGACCATCGCCCGCACGATGTCGTCGGGCGTCATCGTCCCTGCCGGCTCGGTGAGCACGTGCCGACCGTCCCGCATCGCCGTCACCCGCTGGCAGATGGCCAGGATCTCCTCGATCCGGTGCGAGATGAACAAGATGGCAGTGCCCCGCTGCCTCAGCGTCTCGATCACGGCGAACAGGCGGTCCGCCTCGAAGGCCGAGAGCGCCGCGGTCGGCTCGTCCATGACGATCACCCGGGCGTCGAGCGAGAGCGCCTTCGTGATCTCGACGACCTGCTGGTCGGCGATCGAGAGGCCGCGCGCAATCCGGCCGGGATCGAGCCGCACGCCCAGCTCACCCAGCAGCTCCTCCACCTTCTTGACCATCGCACGCATATCGATCCGGCGACCGCTGCGCAACGGCTGGCGGCCCATGAAGACGTTCTCGGCGACCGTAAGATCGGCGAAGAGCACCGGCTCCTGGTAGATCACCGCAATCCCGGCGTCGCGGGCGGCCGCCGGGCTCGGCAGGGTCACGTCCTTCCCCGCCAGCACGAGGCGGCCCGAGTCCGGCTGATGCACGCCCGCGAGCATCTTGACGAGGGTCGACTTCCCGGCGCCGTTCTCCCCCACGAGGCCGTGGACCTCACCGGGCCACAGCTCGATCGACCCGTCGACCAGCGCCTGCACGGCGCCGAAGGCCTTCGTGGCGTGCTCGAGGCGCAGCACAGGCGACGGATCGGCCGGGGCGACGCCCCGCAGGGCACTTTGCACGCCGCTTGCCCTCCCCCATGCCGATTGAACCGTTTCAATCGAACCTCTGGAGCACGATAGGATCACGCTCGTGCGCTGTCAAGGGAGCTGCATCGCATGAGGACCGACGGGGTGGAACCCGCGCCCCCCGCCGCCGGGATCGTGCAGCGGCCTGTCCGAGACGCCGGGCGGCCCGCCGTCCAGCGGGTCACGATCCGCGACGTCGCATCGCTTGCCGGCGTGTCCGTCGCCACCGTGTCGAACGCGCTGAACCGGCCGTCGATCGTGGCCCCCGACACGCTGGAGCGGGTGCAGGAGGCGATCGCGCGAACCGGCTTCGTCCGCTCGACGGCGGCCGGCCAGCTCCGTGGAGGCAAGAGCAGGACGGTCGGCGTCGTCGTGCTCGACCTGGCGAACCCCTTCTTCACCGACATGGTCCGCGGCGCGGAGGATGTCCTCCGCAAGCACGGGTACATGTTGATGGTCTGCTCGAGCGACGAGTCGACCGAGCAGGAGCTCCACTACCTTCGGCTCCTCGAGGAGCACCGCGTCGACGGCTTGCTGATCACCCCGGCGGGGCACGAGCTGCGGGAGATTGCCAAGCTCGCCGCATACGGCGTGCCGACCGTCCTCCTCGACCGGGACGCCAACGACGAGGCGCTCTGCTCGGTGACCGTGGACGACATCCGAGGTGGACAGCTTGCGGCGCACCATCTCCTCGAGCTCGGGCATGCCGACATCGCCTTCGTCAACGGGCCGGCCACCATCCGCCAGTGCGCCGACCGACGGGAAGGCGCGATGACGGCCGTGCGCGCCAAGGGGAGGCGACCACGGCGCGACGTCGTCT
>JAKACF010000292.1 GCA_021821585.1 Actinomycetes bacterium | reverse complement strand
GGACCCGCGCGGTCGAGCACTTCTCCTACGACCTGCTGGCACGCCGCCTCGAGCGGACCCTGCTCGAGGCGGGCGGATGACCGGTCGACGACGAGCGCCCCGCCGGCCGGTCCGGAAGAATCGGACAGGGGCCCGTCTCGCCAGGTACTGTCCCGACCGGCAGAATCGAGACAGCGGGCCCGAGGAAGGAGTGAGAGTGGCGGAGCACACCACCGAACGGATGCTCGTGGACGCGACTCCCGAGCGGTGCTTCGCGGTCGTGGCCGACATCGAGTCCTACCCCGACTGGGTCGCCGACCTGAAACGCGTCGACGTGCTCGAGCGGGACGAGCAGGGAAGGCCGGTGGTCGCCGCCTTCCGCGCCGCCGCGTTCGGCCGGTCGACCAGCTACACGCTCGTCTACGACTACTCGAAGGCCCCCGAGGAGTTCGCCTGGGTCCAGCGGGACGGTGATCTGACGAACCGCTTGGACGGCTACTACCGGTTCGCGCCCGCTCCCGACGGCCGCACGGAGATCAC
Source organism: Actinomycetes bacterium (assembly GCA_021821585.1). GTDB lineage: Bacteria > Actinomycetota > Acidimicrobiia > Acidimicrobiales > Bog-793 > JAKACF01. The sequence continues at coordinate 3,155 of JAKACF010000292.1, read as the reverse complement.
CTACCGGCTCGTGGCGGAGCTGAGGGTCCCTCTTCCCGGGTTCATCAAGCGGCGCGCCGAGGGCAACATCCTCCACGCCGCCGTCCGCGACCTGAAGGCCCGCGTCGAGTCCCGAGCGTGATCAGCGTCGGTCTCGACGTCGGGGGCACGAAGGTCCTCGGGGTCGCGGTCGACGAGCGGGGGACCGTGCTCGCCGAGGAGCGGCGGGCGACCGTCGACAGCGGCCCTGCGCTCCTCGACGACCTGGCCGAGCTGTACACGACCCTCGCCGGGCAGGCCGCACCGGGCGGTTCCGGCGCACCGCCACCGCTCGGGGTCGGCGTCCCCGGCCTCGTCGACCCGGCCGGCACGCTCGTCTTCGCTCCGAACCTGCCGGGCGCCGGCGGCACCGACGTCCGCAGCGGTCTCGCCAGCCGCCTGAGCGGGACCCGACCGGTCATCCAGGTCGACAACGACGCCACCTGCGCGGCAGCGGGAGAGTCGGCCTTCGGAGCCGGCGCGGGGCGGTCCGACGTCCTGTTCGTGACGGTCGGTACCGGCATCGGCGGGGGGATCGTCGCCGGCGGCCGCCTCGTGCGCGGCTCGAGCAATTTCGCCGGCGAGATCGGCCACATCGTGGTGGACGCCCACGGCCCTCCCTGCGGCTGCGGGCGGCGCGGGTGCTGGGAGCGGTACGCCTCGGGGTCGGGGCTCGGCCGCATCGCCCGCGATGCGGCGCTCGCCGGGAAGGCGTCCCGCGTCGTCGCGCTGGCCGGAGGGGACGCCGACTCCGTACGCGGCGAGCACGTGATGAGGGCTGCCGAGGAGGGCGACGAGGAGGCGGCCGTCATCGTGGAGGAGTTCGCCTGGTGGCTGGCACTCGGCCTCGCCAACCTGGCGAACGTGCTCGACCCGAGGGTCGTCGTCATCGGCGGCGGTCTCGTGCGAGCCGGGGAGGTGCTGCTCGGGCCGGTCCGGCGCTCCTTCTTCTCCCAGGTCGAGGGGGCGTCGGTCCGGCCTCTCATCGAGATCCTGCCTGCCGCGCTCGGCGACCGGGGCGGAGCCGTCGGCGCCGCCGTCATCGGCTTCGACGCCTTCGGGATCACCGTCCTCGGCCGCACGGCGATCCGGTGAGCCGACCGGGACCGGCCGTCTCCTCGGGCTGTCGCCGGCGGTGAAGCTCGGGGTCACCCTGCCGACCTTCTCGGGGGACGCCGGCGCCGTCCTCGAGGCGGCGAGGGCGGCCGAGGCCGCCGGCCTGCACGGGGTGTTCAGCTTCGACCACCAGTGGCCGCTCGGCCATCCCGAGCGGCCGTCGCTTTCGCTGTACCCCATGCTCGGTGCCGTGGCGGCCGTCACGGGACGGATCGGCGTCGGCACCCTTGTCGCACGCGTCGGCCTGCTTCCCGACGAGGTGGTCGCCGCCTCACTCGAGGGGCTCGGCCTCCTGCTCGGCAACCGCCTCGTCGCCGGCCTCGGGACCGGCGACGAGGAGAGCGAGCCCGAGCACGAGCGCTACGGGCTTCCCTACCTCGGCGTGCGCGCCCGGCTGGACTCGCTCGAGTGGGTGCTCGACCGCCTGCAGGCGCGGGGGATCGAGTGCTGGGTGGGTGCCGGACGCCCGGTCACGAACGAGGTCGCGGCGCGCACCGGCGCCGTCCTCAACTTCTGGGGCGCCACCCCCGAGCGGCTGGTGGCGGCACGGGTGCGCTACGGGGTGCCCGTCACCTGGGCCGGGCCGATCCCCGACGGGCCGGAGCGGGCCGCCGACCTGCTCTCCTCCCTGAGGGAGGCCGGAGCGGGGTGGGCCGTGTGGGGGTGGCCCCGCTCGCTCGAGGCGGTCCGGGAGGCGGCGCAGCGCGCCGGGGTGTCCCTCGCCGGCGGGAGCTGAGAGGAAGCCGGAGGCTACCGTTGAGTAACCTCGGGTGATGGAGCTCCGCCGCATCACCGATCTGCCCCCGTACGTCTTCGCAGAGATCAACCGGATGAAGCTCGCGTCGCGGCGCGCCGGAGCGGACGTCATCGACCTCGGCTTCGGCAACCCCGACATCCCCTCGCCCGGGGTGGCGGTGGACAAGCTCTGCGAGGCGGCACGTAACCCGCGCAACCACCGGTACTCCGCCAGCCGCGGCATCGTGAAGCTGCGGGAGGCCGTGGCGGGGCTGTACCTGCGCCGCTTCGGCGTCGAGCTCGACCCCGAGCGGGAGGTCGTGAGCACGATCGGGGCGAAGGAGGGACTCGCTCACCTGATGTGGGTGCTGCTCGCCCCCGGGGACACCGCCCTCGTCCCCTCGCCGTCCTACCCCATCCACCTCCACGCTCCCCGCTTCGCGGGAGCGACCGTGCTGCCGGTCCGCCTCGGGCCCCTCTCAGGGGGGGAGGCCGGGACCGACTGGGTCGCCAGCCTGGAGGCGGCGTGGCAGGCCGCTGCCCGCAAGCCCCGGGTGGTCATCTTCTCGTTCCCCCACAACCCGACGACCGCCTGGGTGGACCTCGCCGCCATGGAAGCTCTGGTCGCCTGGGCGCGCGAGCGCGACGTGGTGCTCGTCCACGACTTCGCCTACGCCGACACCGCCTTCGACGGCTACCGGCCACCCTCGGTCCTCGAGGTGGACGGGGCGAAGGAGGTGGCGGTCGAGCTCTACACGCTCACGAAGTCGTTCTCCATGGCGGGTTGGCGGGTCGCCTTCCTCGTCGGCAACGCCGAGCTCGTCGAGGCGCTCGCCACGTTGAAGAGCTATCTCGACTACGGCACCTTCCAGCCGGTCCAGATCGCCGCCACGGTGGCGATGAACGAGGCTTCGGACTACCCACTCGAGGTCAACCGCCTGTACCGCCAGCGCCGCGACGCCCTCTGCGACGGCCTCGGGCGGATCGGCTGGGAGGTCTCCCGGCCGAGGGCGACCATGTTCGTCTGGGCGGAGATCCCGGCTGCCTACGCCGGGATGGGTTCGCTCGCCTTCGCCAAGCTCCTGCTCACCACGGCGGGGGTGGCGACCTCGCCGGGCGCCGGCTTCGGAGAGGGCGGAGAGGGCCACGTCCGCTTCGCTCTGATCGAGAACCCGCAGAGGATCAACCAGGGGATCCGGGCGATGCGGCGGGCGCTCCCGAAGCTCTGACCGGCGCCGGCCGTTCAGGAGACGACGAGCGTCCCGAGGGAGAGCTGGCCGGCGGCC
>JAKACF010000014.1 GCA_021821585.1 Actinomycetes bacterium | reverse complement strand
GACGAAGTAGCCGTTGTTCAAGATGTTGTGGTGCGAGAGCGTGGCGCCCTTCGGGAAGCCCGTCGTGCCGGAGGTGTACTGGATGTTGATCGGGTCGTCGGGGTCGAGCGAGGCGGCCCGGGCGTCGAGGGCGGCCTCGTCCACGGCCTCGGACCGGGCGACGAGATCGTCGTAGCCGGGCGTCCCGATGACCACCACCTCGCCGAGCGCCTCGCAGCGCGGGGCGACCTCGGCCACCATCGCCGGGTAGTCGGCCCGCTCGGTGGCCGAGGCGGCGACGAGCATGCGGATGCCCGACTGGTTGAGCACGTACTCGAGCTCGTGGGTGCGATAGGACGGGTTGACGTTGACGAGGATGGCGCCGGCCATCGCCGTGGCGTACTGCAGGAGCACCCACTCGGCGCAGTTGGGGGACCAGATCCCGATCCGGTCCTTCGCCTCGATCCCGCTCGCCATGAGCGCCCGTGCGAGGCGGCGGACGTCCCGGTCCAGCTCGGCATAGGTCCACCGGCGGCCGGAGGGCCGGTCGACGAGGGCGGGGCGGTCGGGGAAGCGGGCGGCCGTCGCCTCGAAGTTCGCCCCGATGGTCTCCCCGAGCAGCGGGACGTCGGAGGGCCCCGATGCGTACGAGAGCAACCGACCCATCGAAGCCTCCCTCTGTGACCGCCTCGGGCGAGCGCGACGTTAGGCGGGCGAGCGGCTCCTGTCACCACCCAAACCGACAGCTGAGCGGCGCCGGCTTCCGCGGCCTCACAGCCTCGGCAGGCGGGCGGCGCGGGGCCGGTCGCCCGCTCTCGTGCGGGGAGCCCAGCTCCAGTGGCGGGCGGCGACGACCACACCGGCCGCGCCCCAGACGAGCATCGGGACGAGGTTGTGCCACGACCAGCCGCTCACGCCCGGCCTCACGTCGAAGGGCGCGTAGACGGCTTCGATCATGTGGCGGATCGGGAAGTAGGACGAGATCGTGGCGAGGGTCGAGTGGGGGGCGAGCGGGTACCACAGGCCGGACAGGAAGAGCAGCACGAAAAAGACGATGCTCACGATCGGTCCTGCCGCCTCCTGGTTCGGGATGAGCGTGCTCACGGCGATCCCGAGCGCGGTGAACGAGGCGGCGCCGACGAGGAGGGCGAGGGCGAGGGCCGCCAGGTTGTGCGGCGGCTGGACGTGGTAGCCGAACCGGCCGATCACGAGCAGCAGGACGATCTGGACGAGCGAGATCACGAGCGCGTTGCCGATGACCGCCGCCAGCATCGCCCAGGTGGGCAGCGGTGACAGCCGCAGCCGCTTCAACAGGCCCGTCTCGCGGCGGACGACGAGCGAGGTGGCGAGCGCGTTGAAGCAGGTCGACATGACGCCGTAGGCGACGAAGCCGGGGACGTAGTACTGGATGATCGGGACGCCGCCGAGCGTGGCGCTGCGGGCGTCGCCGGCGCTCGCTCCGAGCAGGACGAGGAAGACGACCGAGAACCCGACGGTGAACACGGCGGCGAACGGGTTGCGCCAGAAGCTCAGCTGCTCGTAGTAGAGCTGGCGGCCGACCATCGAGAGGTCGGCGGCGGCGCGGGAGCGGGCTCGTGCCACGGGCGTGCTCATCGGGCCGGAGGCGCTCCGTCGCCGTGCGCGCGGTGCCCGGTGAGACGCAGGTAGACGTCCTCGAGCGTCATCCGCTCGACCCGGAGCCCGCCGAGGTCGACCTTCTCCCCGAGCGCCCAGGTCGTGAGGGCGGCGAGCACCTCCACCTCCTTGTCGGTGCGGATCTCGACTGCACCCTCCGACCCGCCCGTCGGCGCCACCGGCAGCGACGAGACGGCCACCCCCGCCGGCAGCCGGAACGAGATCCGCGCCTCGCCCACGTCGCGGCCGCCGAGCGACTCGGGCGTCCCCTCGGCCACGACCCGGCCGGCGGCGACGACGGCCAACCGGTCGGCCAGCGCCTCCGCCTCGTCCATGTAGTGGGTCGTGAGGATCACGGTGGTCCCGCCCCCGGTGAGGGCGCGGATCACGCCCCACGCCTCCCGCCGGGCCGAGGGGTCGAAGCCCGTCGTCGGCTCGTCGAGGAAGAGCAGGTCGGGGTTGCCGACGATGCCGAGCCCGAGGTCGAGGCGGCGCTGCTGGCCGCCCGACAGCGTCTTCACCCGCTCGTCCGCCTTGTCGCCGAGGCCGACCAGGGAGAGCACCTCGTCGACCGGCCGCGGGCGCGGGTAGTAGCCGGCGTTGCGGGAGAGCACCTGCCGGACGGTGAGGAGGGGCTCGACCGCCAGCTCCTGGAGCACGACGCCGATCCGCTCACGAAGGCGCCGCGAGGTGGCCGGCTCGCCCGGGTCGTAGCCGAGCACCTCCACCCTTCCGCCGTCGCGGGACCGGAAGCCCTCGAGGATCTCGACGGTCGTCGTCTTGCCGGCGCCGTTCGGCCCGAGGAGGGCGAAGACCTCGCCCTCGTCGACCTCGAAGCCCACGCCCCGGAGGGCGTCCACGTTCCCGTAGCGCTTCACCAGCTGCTCGACGCGGACTGCTGCCACGACCCCTCCCCGACGCCCGACCGATCGTAGGCGAGAGGCCGACCGCGACGGGGCACCGGCCACGAGCGGGCGCCGCCACGCCGTGGGAGGCTTGCCTCGGGCCTGCCGGTGGTGGCGGCCAGTCCGTGGTGACAGGCAGGACGGAACAGCAGCGGGAGAGAACGGGACCTCGATGACCCTCACCGACCTGTCGAACGGCGCGCCGCTCCTCCTCTCGTCGATCCACCAGCCGGCGCGCCAGGCGCTCGCCGTGCTCGTGCTCGTCGCCTTCGCCGTGATCGTGGTGCGGGCGTGGATGCAGGCACGCCGCCGGGGCCGGGACGGGGTCTGAGTCGTCTGGGGCGTCCCCCCGCTGTCGGCCCGAGGCGCGCTCGCCCCGGGCACCGAGGGCCGACGGCACCGGTGTTCTCGCCGGCTCGGCTCTCCTCGCCGGTGGGTCAACCTCCGCCGTGCTCACCGTGGCGCCGCGGCGCGCGGGGGCGCTCTGTTCTCCTGGCCTCCCGAGGGCCAGCAGCGTCGGCGGTGCCCGCCACTCGACGGTGGCGACGCTCCGTGGCCGCGGGCGCTGTTCGGCGACCGCGAGTGACGAGCCACCGAAGAATTCCTTGCCTACTCTTCCCATCGCGGCCGGCGATGGCTACGGTCGGACCGATCAGTCACAATGAGGAGGGGGCCATGAGCGCTCGATCCAGGTGGAAGTACGTGTCCGGTGCGGCGGCGCTCGGCGGGAGCCTCGCACTGGCGACGGCTGTCGGCGCGCCCGCGTCCGGCGCCGCCCAGAGCACGTCCACCGTCACCTACAACGTCACGCCGATCGCCAAGCAGGCGGTCGCCAGCCAGGGTGCGACGCCCGGCGGCTGGACGCTCACGCCAAGCCAGTGCGTGTCGCAGTTCGGGCTCGCCTGCTACACGCCTTCCGAGCTGAGGGCGGCGTACAACATCCCGGCCACCTCGAACGGAGCCGGCCAGACGATCGTGATCGTCGACGCCTACGGCAGCCCCACGATCCGCCAGGACCTCGCCACCTACGACGCCGAGTTCGACGTCCCCGCCCCGCCGGCGTTCAACATCATCTATCCCTCGGGCTCGCCGACCTACAACCCGTTGCAGAACCACAACGAGGTCTCCTGGGCTGAAGAGACGAGCCTCGACGTCGAGCAGGTCCACGGGCTGGCGCCGGCCGCCACCATCGACCTCGTCGTGGCGCCGAACAACGCCGGCAACACCCTCAACAACGCCGTCGGCTACGCCGTCTCGAACCACCTCGGGAACACGCTCTCCATGAGCTACGGCGCCCCCGAGGCGGCCTTCGCCGGCAACAACGACCAGGTGGCCCAGGCGACCCAGATCTTCCAGCAGGCGGCGAGCGAGAACATGAGCCTGTTCGCCTCCTCCGGGGACTCGGGGGCGACCGAGGGCGAGAGCGTTCCCTCGGCGCTCTTCCCTGCCTCGTCGCCGCTCGTCACCTCCGTGGGTGGCACGAACCTGTTCATCACGCAGAACAAGAACGGCAGCTACGCCTACGGGAACGAGACGACCTGGAACGACTCAGTGGCGAGCGAGTGCCCCTTCGGCTGCGACTACGGCCCCTTCGGCGCCACCGGAGGCGCTCCGAGCGTCCTCTTCTCGTCCCCGAGCTACCAGCAGGGCGTGACGGGCAACTCCGCCAGGACGACCTCTGACGTGTCGTTCAACGCCTCGGTCTACACCGCCACGATGATCTACCTCGGGTTCCTCGGCGGCACGAACAACGGGTTCTACTTCTTCGGCGGCACCTCCGAGGGCGCCCCCTCCTGGTCGGCCATCACCTCGCTCGTCAACCAGGCGGCCGGTCACCCGCTCGGGCAGATGAACCCGCGGCTGTACGCCCTCTACGGGACGAGCGCCTACTCGAACGACTTCCACGACGTCACCCAGGGCAACAACGCCTTCTTCGGCCCGGGATTCAACGCCGGTACCGGCTACGACATCCCGACCGGTCTCGGAAGCCCCGACGTGGCCAACCTGATCAGCACGCTGGCGGGCTCCGCCTCGCACCACAAGTAGGCGAGAGACGCCGGGAGGGCCCTCGCTCCGGGGGCCGGCACCGGCATGAGAACGAGACGGCCCTGGTGGGTCCGGTTGCCCGACCGGCGCCCGCCAGGGCCGTCGTGCGTCCGGCACGCTGCCGTCCCTCTTGCCGGGGTGCAGCATCGGGCCAGGGCGTGCCGTGACCCGGTGCCGGGTGGCGTCTCGCTACGAGCGGGAACTCAGCGGGCGGGAGGCGGCTCGGACGGCGGCCGCCACTCCCGTCTGATCAGCCCGTACACGAACGAGTCGGAGACCTCACCGTTCACGACGCAGTCCTCTCGCAACGTCCCCTCGCGCACGAACCCGAGCTTCTCGAGCACGCGGGCGGACGCCACGTTGCGCGTGTCGGTCTCCGCCTGGACGCGGTTCAGCTCCAGCGTGTCGAATGCCCACGCCAGCAAGGCGGCCGCCGCCTCCGTGGCGTAGCCGTGGCCCCAGACGGCATCGTCGAAGATGTAGCCCAGCGACGCGCTGCGGTAGTCCGGATTCCACCGGCTGAGGGCGCACCAGCCGATGAAGGCCCCGTCGCCGACACGATCCACGGCCAGGCGTACCCCGGTGCCCTCCTCGGCCATCTGCCGGCAGGCCGCTATGAACCGCTCGGCGCGCCCGTGCTCGCTCCACGGCGGAGCGTCCCAGTAGCGCAGGACGCCGGCGTCGCTGTGCAGCGCGTAGAGGTCACCCGCATCGGCCTGTTCGAAGGGACGCAGGCGGAGCCGAGCGGTGCGCACCGTCGGGGTGGACAGCGACATGGGCGTCATGTTCCCTCCCGTCGCCGGCGGTCGCCAGTCCGGAAAAGGGCGCTGCGGGCGGGGTCTGCCACCGGGCGGGCGGCACGACTGCCCGCTGGTCGCCCAGATGGGCTTGGTGTGGCTCCGGGCCCCGAAGGGGACTCCCCGTCGTCGGCCCGGCACCGAGGACCGCCGCCCGAAGCCGGAACTTGCCGCCGCCCCGGGGAGGCCCCGGGACGAGGAGGCGCCCGGAAGGATCCTCCGCCCCGCGGAGCTGGCCCTTTCCCTCGCGTACGAGTCGTCTCCACGAGCAGGCCCGTGTGCCCGCGCCGCTGTGGAGGGTGCGGGCGCGCGGCGGAGAGCGGGGGAGGGGAGAGGGGGTGCCGGTCCCCCACGAGGCTGTGGCCGTGCCGCGGGCCGGCGAAGTAGAACGATGCGGTGACCTCACCGAACCGCCACTCGAGCCGGGCGCCAAAGGGCGCGCCTCGGCACCCGCCGGAGTCGCCCGCGACCGTGCGGATTGTCGTCCCGGCGCGCACGAGGTCGTCTCGATGAGCGGTGCAGCCGAGGCCGGAGCGGTCCGCCTCGAGCCGCCCCGGGGGACCGAGGACTCCCGTCGGTCGTGGTGGCTGCGGGAGGCGCTCGCCGCCGACCCGGGCATCCCCTGCCCGCCGCTCGGCGAGTCGACCAAGGCCGACGTCGCCATCGTCGGGGGTGGCTACACGGGCATGTGGACCGCCTACCGCATCAAGCAGCTCGACCCCTCGACCGACGTCGTGCTCCTCGAGGCGGACATCTGCGGGGGAGGCCCGAGCGGGCGCAACGGGGGGTTCATGTACGGGCTCTGGGAGGACCTCCCCTCGCTCACCGAGCTGTTCGGGCTGAAGGAGGCCGTCGCCGTGTGCAGGATGGCGGACGACTGCGTGGCGGACGCCGAGCAGATCCTCGAGGCGGCCGGTGTCGACGTGTGGCTGCGCAGAGGCGGCCACCTCACCGTCTCCACCTCGCCGGTGTTCGACCGGGCGCTCGACGACTTCCTCGAGACCTACAACGCGGCGGGCGTCCCCGACGACGTCTTCGTCCGCCTCTCACCTGTCGAGGTGGCAGCCAGGTGCCGGTCACCGAGGTTCCGTGGCGGAGCCTTCAACGCTCGGGGGACGACCGTGCAGCCGGCCCGCCTCGCTCGAGGCCTGCGCAGGCTGATCCTGGAGAGCGGCGTGCCAGTGCACGAGCGCACGCCGGTCACTGCGCTCCAGCGAGGCACGAGGGTGCGCCTCGAGACTCCCCGCGGGAGCGTGACGGCCGACCAGGTGGTGCTCGCCGTCAACGCCTGGAGCCACGGGATCAGAGAGTTCCGGCGGGCCATCGTCCCGAGGGCGAGCCACATCGTCCTCACCGAGCCTGCCCCCGACGCCCTGGCGGCCATCGGTTGGACCGGCGGCGAGGGCATCGGCGACTTCCGGGCCAGCCTGCACTACCTGCGCACCACCCCCGACGGCCGGATCGCCTTCGGCGCGGGAACCGGCACCTCCGCCTCACACGTCGGCCGGCGCCTCGAGGAGGACCCCGTGTGGCGCCGCCGGCTCGAAGCCGACCTGCGGGCGTGGTTCCCCGAATTCCGGGGGGTGGGCATCGAGGCGATGTGGGGCGGTCCGATCGACGTGAGCGCCTACCACCTTCCCTTCTTCGGCTCCACCGCGGGCGGCAACGTCCACTACGGCATGGGCTTCACGGGCGGCGGGGTCGGTCCGAGCGTGCTCGGAGGAAGGATCCTGTCCGCGCTCGCCCTCGGCGTGAGCAACGAGTTCTCGCGCTCGCCCCTCGTCGGCTACCGGCCGCGCCGCTTCCCGCCCGAGCCGCTCCTGTCGCTCGGGGTGCGGCTCGTCCTCGAGGCGATCGTGCGCACCGACGACGCCTGGGACGAGGGACGGCGAGCCAACCCGGCCCTCGAGTTCCTCGCACGCCTCCCGCGAAGGATCGGCTACCACATCGGGCACTGAGCTCACCGGGACGTTGGCGCGCCAGCTCGGCAGTGGCCGAGACGCGGGCAGGGCGTGGGGGAGGAGTGCTGCACGGCGCCGCCGCACCGAGGTGGCGGTGCGGGCAGCGCCTGGCGCGACTACTGGTTCACGATGGGCCGGTACGTCCTGCAGGGCTCGTTCCGCAAGCTCGGGCAGGCCGGCAGGGACGTCGGAACGGCGACGTGGGGGACGACGGGCAGCACCAGCTCGGACGGCATCGTCCGGGAGAAGGCGATGGAGACTCGGGCGGTGCCGGAGGGGACGGTCTGGCCGAACGACCAGACTGGCTGGGTGCCGTTCGGTGCGGAGATCGTCACCCGGATGCGCGACCCAGCACGGTAGACGTGGCCCTCGTAGTAGAGCGGGATGACCACCTTCACGAACCTTCCGGCCGGCATGGGCCGGGCGGCGGCCGCCGTGAAGCTCGGGATCGGGTCGAGCAGGGTGCTCCGCTGCTTGAACATGTTGTCCGTCCCGCTCGAGAGGGCCCGTTCGCTCGCCCTGATCCAGCCGTTCTGGACGAAGGTCTCCATGCCGTCGGGGCGCACCTCGCTCACCGTCGCCTGCAGGTCGACGTTCCGGGTCGACGACCGCACCCACAGGTACACGGCTCCGGAGCCGATGACGGTCGTGTCGGCTCTGAGGGGTGCCGAGACGTAGGAGACGGCAGTCCCGGCCGGGTCCTGCTTCCAGTTCCAGGTCCACTGCGAGGCGTTGCCCCACAGCCCGCCGGAGCCCGTGTTGCCTCGGTAGTCGGTGAGCGGCAGTGCCTTGGCGTTCGAGGTGTACCAGTTCACTCCCCGGCGAGCCGGCGGACCCCCGATGAGCCGCCCGTGCGGCCCGAGGTACCAGCGGTGGGCGACCGTGCCGGGAACCGGGATGCTCGAGAAGTGCGCCACGAACGCCGGATACGGGTCGCCCGGAGTCGAGGTCCCTGCGGGCGACTTCCCGGCACCGTTGTCGAACAGGACCGTGACCTCGGGGGTCTTCTCGAACGCGGCCAGTGCGGCGCTGTAGGTCGGGATGGTCTGGATGGGGTCGGGTGGGAGCGTGATCGGGTCCGAGGACGGGGTGCCGAAGGCGCTCTGGTAGACGACCGGTGCCGCCGCGTGGGTGATGGCGGCGTTCACGATCGGCGCCTGGTGGGCGACGAACAGCTCGAGAAAGTCATACCAGCGGTCGTAGGTGTAAGGATCGAGCGAGTCGATGTGGGCGCCGTTGGTGAAGGTGAACCACTTCTGGCGCGTGCCGGTGAAGTGCTGCACGAGGTCGGCGCAGTGACCGCCCGTCTGCTCGTCCTCCCACTGGCAGGCCATGAAGACCGGGACCTTGATCTTGTGGACGAAGGTCACAGGGTCGAGCGGATCGGCCACTGCAGGTCGGTAGTACCTGTTGGCCCGGATCTCGGCCATGAGGTTGGTCGCCTCGCCGTGGAGCGCCTGGTTCGCCTTGCAGGTCGTGTCTCCTGCCTGGATCCGCTGGTAGGCCCACGCCTGGCCGCTGTGCGGTCCGGCGGGCAAGGCGTCGTACTGGCGTTGCTTGGCCCAGGCGACGGCGAAGCCGGTGTTGAGGATGCCGCCCGGGTACAGGGTGGTGGCGGTGGCGTCGATCGTCGAGAGGGGAGTGATGGCCTCGAGCGCAGGAGGATCGAGCTGCGCAGCAAAGAGCTGGCTGATCGCACCGTAGGAGATGCCGAGCATCCCGACCTTGTGATCGAGAACCCACGGCTGGCGGGCGATCGTCTCGATGACGTCGTAGGCATCGAGGTTCTGCAGCGGCTCGAAGAAGTTGAAGGCGCCTCCGGAGCAGCCGGTCCCGCGCATGTTGACGTCGACGACGGCGAAGCCCATCAGGTTGGCGAGCACGGCGATGCCGTTCTGAGGACCAGCGGGGTCGGCGTAGCCGTAGCCCGAGTACTCGATGAGGGTGGGGTAGGGGGGCTGGAAGTCGGGACCGCTCGGCACCGGAAGGCCGGCCGGGAGCCCGGGCTCGCCGGCCGGACTGGTCGGCGGGTGCACGTCGATGGCGAGCTTGGTGCCGTCGCGCGTCGTCAGGTAGGAGTAGCCGTTGTCCGGGATCGACTGGTCGTAGATGCTCGGGTCCCACGGCGTGGCGGCATTGGTGTGGACCGTGAGAAGGCGCGACTCGGCACCGCTTGCGTCCCGGACGCGGTAGCCCCTTCCCGGTGGCACGTTGAGGAAGAGCAGGCCGCCGAGCGAGTCAGCCCGCTTCCGCCGGATGACCCGGCCCCGCGGCGAGATGAGGGTCGCCCGCTCGTGCGGCGGCAGGCCGAGGACGTAGACCTGCTCGGCGCTGCCGTGTGCGTTGAGCGGACGGGTGGCTGCGCCGCTACCGGGAGCGACGAGCAGGGTGATGGCGAGCACGAGGACGCTCGCGAGCGAGACGGCCCGGGCGATGCGCCCTGATTCAGGTCGGCTTGTGCGGTGGCTGCCGTTGGACACGTCGGCGTACCCCTTCCTCGTTCGTGGACAGCGTGACTAGCGCTGTGGACGAGGAACGTGCCGGCGGTCGCGAACTTGCGCCCCCGGGGAACTTCGAGCCGGGAAGCCTCCCCGCGGAGCGACGTTCAGCGGGTCAGGGAGGCGGCGACAGCTGTCCGTCTGCCGGCAGGCACCAGATGGTCTCGGCACAGGGTGAACCCGAGTCCGGGGCCACCCCTCGGCGTCCCGGCGGAACCTGCCCGCCGAGGTGCTCAGCGGGCGAGCGCCCCCATCGGATCCCAGGCCGGGAGCACGATCGGCGGCTGCTCGAACGCCTCACGCTGCTCGGCGGTGAGCAGGCTCCTGCGGGCCGAGATCTCGAAGACGTACTCGTCGAACCACGAGTCGTTCATCGTGTAGAAGCCGTCCTTGCCCCGCTCCTTGCCCCAGCTGTTCTCGACGCGCCACCGCCTCGGCCGGCCGTCGGCGAGGTCGACACCGGTGAACAGCATGGCGTGGGTCATCTGAGTCTCGCGGTAGAGGAGCCGCTCGGCCTTGTTCAGGCCAAAGCTCGTGTCGTAGACAGCGGGGAAGTCGAAGAGAGCAGCGTCCCAGATGCCGAAGTCGCTGCTCATCATCTTCGCCACGTCGCAGCCGAACCAGACCGGCTCACCGGACTCGAGCACTCTCGCGGCCAGCTCCTTCATCACCGGCATGTCGACGTTGAGGTAGGTCACCGGCGGGGCACCGACGACGTTGCCCAGGTACTCGACGGTGAAGGTCCGCCCCACCGGGCTCGTCGGGCGGGGGTCGTGGACGAGACAGACGTAGTCGTCGATCGGGAGGTCGACGTACCGGCTGGCGAACTCCCGGGGCGTGATCTCGCCGTCGCGGTGGAAGTTCCGCTCGGAGTCGATCCACTGCCACTCGAAGTGCTCGGGCGGAGTGCCGAGGTGCATGCACAGGACGCGGTGGACGACGGCGAGGACGTCGGCCTTGGCCGCCCGCGCCTCGTCCTCGGAGCGCTCACATGCCTGGCGGAGGGTCCTCGCACCCTGGCGCAGGAGGTAGCGCAACACCGAATTCATCCGGCCGGTGTTGGAGGAGCTCTGGGTCTCCGGCATGAACGCCTTCGGCACGAGGCCGTGCTTGTCGACGAGGGCGACGAACATGTTCCACTGGCCGCCGTCGTTCGCGACCGAGTCGAGCAGGAACGCCACGGTGCGGTCGTCGACGTCCCGGTCCGCCGTCTCGATGACCGCCTCGAGGAAGTAGTTGGCCCTCTCCAGCTTGTCCCAGAACATGAGGAAGTTCTGCGAGAACTCGAACTCCTTCAGCCCCATCTTCTTCATGGCGCCGACCCGGAGCAGGTTGAGCCCGGCGAAGAGCCAGCAGCGGCCGCTGTGCTCCTGGTTGGTGACCTTCCAGTCGTCGAGTGAGACCGACAGCGCGTGATCGGTGGCGTTGACGATCTCCCGGTTGATGGCGACGTCGTCCAGGCCGACCCGGGTGATCGCGTTCTGCGCCAAGCGGTACGTGGAATTCGCGGAGAACTCCTTGCGGAGCAACTCGAGATCGTCGCTTCGAATTGTCTTGTCCATCTGGTGATCTCCCCTTGCGGTGCGCGCTCGCTTCCTCGGGCAGGCTAGCAATCGGCACCTGTCGCCCACTCGGCGGCGCGCCACGGCCCTGGCGAGCACGATCGGAGGAGACCGAACGCTCGGTGAGCACCTTCCGTGCCGCCGAGATGACCGGGGTGTCTACCCGACGTCCGTCGTCGGCCCACGCGCTCCGCGACGCAACAGGCCGGAACCTACGAGGTGATGCCGAGGACGTTGCCTTCGGGGTCGCGGACCCGCACCAGCCGGTAGCCCTCGTCAGCGCCCTCTTCCCCGGCGTCGAACACGACACCGCGGCTTCGCAGCTCAGCGACGGCCGCGTCCAGGTCCTGAACCTCGAGAGTGGGCGTCCAACCCGTCCCAGGAGTCGCCGAAATGCGCTCGGGATGGTCGGTAGCAATCGCCAGGACGGGAGTATCACTCTCCTGCGCGGCCAGAGTGGCGAACTCGCCTGCTTCGAACCACTGCACCTCGAGTCCGAGGACGTCTCGATACCACTGCAGTGCGGCATCGAACTCCCGAACCTGAACGGTCACCATGGCGACTCGGCTCGGCCTCACCGGCACATCCTCACAGGCGCTCTGCCGCGGGGCAACGGCCAGGCCGGCGGACCCGATCTTCGACGCCGGCCGCAATCTCTCCAGCAGAAGCCTGACAGACTCGCCGGTGGCGCACACGATCAAACGAGGCACCGCTGTCATGAGGGGCAGCGGTTCGTTGGAGGAGGGCGGATGCGAAAGGAGATCAGGGGACACGCACAGCGAAAGCCACCGGAGCCATCGGCGACGCACTCCGACATCGCGTCCTGGACCGAGCGCCAGATGCCACATCTCCAGCCAATACTGAGAGCGTTGGACGAACTGGTCCGAGCGACGATCCCGGGCCTCGAGTACGCCGTGAAGTGGAAGCGGCCCTATTACGGACTACCGGCGCTCGGGTGGGTGATCGAACTGGCCGCCTACGATGTCTCGGCAAATGTCGTGTTTCTCGGTGGTGCGGACTTCGAGGACCCCCCACCCCTTGGAACCACGGGTCGGGTCCGATACGTCAAGGTGGCCAGCATGGAGGACGCCAAGCGACCGGAGTTGCGCAAGTGGATCGAGGAGGCGAGCCGCACGCCGGGCTGGCAGTGAGGTCGTCTGTCCGCACCCTGCCGGAGAATCGTGCGCCTCAGCATGGACACGGTGCCACGCCTCGCTACACAGCCCCGACGTAGCGGACGAGATCACCGCGGCAGCGTCGCTCGGGGGGGTGTGGCTGTCGTGAGTGACAGGCGCGAGCCAGTTCCCTTCGAGGTGTACGAACCAGGCGTGTACTTGCACGGCACAAAGGCGGACCTCGCCGTGGGGGAGATGCTGGTCCCCGGCCGTGAGTCCAACTTCGACGCGGGACGGGTGATGAACTACGTCTACTTCACCACGACGCTCGACGCTGCGGCCTGGGGAGCCGAACTCGCCCCCGGTGACGGCCCCGGGCGCATCTACGTCGTCCAGCCGACAGGCGAGTTCGAGGACGACCCCAACCTCACCGACAAGCGGTTCCCCGGAAATCCGACGCAGTCGTTTCGCAGCCGTGAGCCGCTGCGTGTTGTAGGTGAGCTTGTCGACTGGGTCGGACATTCCCCGGAGAAGCTGGCGGCCATGCGTGCTGGCGTGCACCGGATAGGAACGGGTCAGATCGAGGACTGAACCGCCCGCACCGGTCGTAAAGCCAGGCGCGCCCGAGAGTGGTGAGAACCGGTCAGCCGTCGAATCGTCGCCGAGCTTCCGCCGTGTGGCAGGGCCGCTATGGGTGCAACCCTGTTCGCAGGCGCAGAAGCGCGGTGCGTCTAGCCCCCGTAGAGAAGCCCGAAGCCACCCGACGTGCTCATGCTCGGCACGCTCGTCGAGCAGGTGTAAGAACTCGTGTCGATCAGCGCGACCATCGCCTGCTGCTGGCCATCTTGCAGCTGGAAGTAGCCGAAGCTGAGCTCGGTCCCTGCCGGCAGGGAAGAGGGGTCGAAGGTGATGGTCGGGCGCTCTCCGGACCCCACCGCCACCGTGTACCCGCCACTTGGCTGCATGCGGACGACTTCCGAGAAGCCACTCGGAGCGGGCTCGGACTGGCAGAACTTGCCTGCCGTGACGATCGCCGGGACGTGGTACTCGGCGAGATCGCTTTGCAGGGCTGCCGGATCGAGCAGCTCACCGGGGTTGATGGTCAGCGTCGCCGTGCCGTCCACGTTGCTGACGAGGGTGAAGGCGGCGGTCTTGATCTTGCGAGGCGTCGTCGCAGGCGCGAACGCACCGGTCAGCCCGAGTACCGCCACGGTCGCCGCGGCCAGTCCCGCGACGGCGACGCCAGCGGCCCTCGCTTGCCGGTTGCGCCGGCGGCCCCGTCCCCGGGCGATGATCGACTCGAGGGGCGGCCGCTCGGGCAGCACGACGTCGGCTACAGCGCGATGCAGCTCGCTCAGCTCGGCGCTCTCGATCACCTGGTCGTCGTCGGACATGGATCTTCCTCCCTCACGTCGGTCTGGGTGAGCTCGTCGCGAAGGGTCGCGACGGCTCGAGACAGGTGTGCGCGGACGGTTCCGGGCGCGATCTCCAGCTCTTCCGCGGTCGTTCGGATGTCGAGGTCGAGGAAGACACGGAGCACGATCACCTCGCGCTGGCGGCTGGGCAGCCGGCGGAGCGCAGTGAGCACGGTCACGTCAAGACCGGTCCCTTGACTCTCGAGCGCAGCCACGTCCCGGTCGGCGAAGGGGAGCTCCCGGGAACGGCGGCGCCACCATGACGACCCGACATTGAGCGCGGTGCGAACGACCCATGCTCGCGGAGCAGGATGCCGGCTGACCTTCGCCCAGGCTGACCACGCTCTAGCGAACGCCTCGCTGACCTGGTCTTCGGCGCCTGCCATGTTGCCCGTGGCAGCGGCGACAGCCCTCAGACAGGGGCGCCAGCTGGCCTCGTAGAACTCGGCGAACGACTCCTCGTCATGGCCCACAACCATTAACTCGCGAGCGAGCGGAAACGCTTACCCGGAGCCCGCTCCGAAAACCCGACGACGAACATCTCCCAAGTCTGCGACGCGCACACCGCGGTGCAAGCGCGGTGCTGACGCTCGCCGACCTCGACTCCGGAGATCGCCCCTGGTAGTCCGGTCGAGCACGGCCGGTGCCCACGTAGACGGCGAGACCGGACGGATCAATCGCGAAGAACGCCCTCCGGATGCTCCGGCGGGGTCGAGGGCGTCGGCCAGACGGCGGTTCCTCGCCACGCCCGCCGGCACGACGCGCCTTCGCCCAGATGCCTTCGTGATCGGAGACGTGCCGGCGTTGGCGAGGCCACCGGCATCGATCCATCCCGCGACGAGGCGCTGCCACCATGGCTGCGTCCCATGGGCACGCACGGCATGGGCTGAGGGTGAGAGACGATCACCATCGCGCTCGATCGAGAACGGACCGGCGACCGCAAGGGCCAGCCGTTACACCATGCAACGATCCATCCATAATACGACATAACGGACATTATCGGCGCTCAGACCTGACGCATCGCCCAGTCCATCTCGCGGGCACACTCTGTCTGGTGCAACGGGACCTCTTCACCGCGATCCTGCAGGGCCGCGTGTCAGCACCCGCCGGTGATGCCGTCGTCGAGGCGCCAGCCGGCGACCTGCTGCCGTCGTCGCCGTCGATCGCCGTTCCGCGCGGGCTCGCCGTGTACGTGGTGACACGTCTGTTCCTGCTCGCGACGGCCGTCGCCATCGCCTCGGTCGACCATCTGAGGTTGAACATCGTGCTGCCCTCGTGGGACGCCAAGCACTACCTCTACGTCGCCCGCTACGGCTATCCGCAGACGTCCAACCTGTCGCTCGCCAAGCCTGATGCGTTCTTCCCGCTCTTCCCGCTCACCGTCAGGATCGTCCACACGCTGACGGACCTCCCGTGGCTCGTCATCGGGGTCGGTGTCAGCATGCTCGGCGGAGCAGCGCTCGTGGTGCTCGGCGCCAAGTTGGCCGAGTCCGTCTGGGGACCGAGACGTGCAGCTCAGGCTGCCGTCGTCCTGGCCGCCTTCCCGGGCTCCTTCGTCGCCGGCATGCCGTACGCCGATCCGATCGGGCTCGCCTTCGCGGCAGGCGCCCTGCTGCTCCTCGAGCGGCGGAAGTACCTGCTTGCCGGCCTGGCAGCAATGGCAGCGACCCTCACCTTCTCACTGGCGCTCACGGCGCTGCTGGCCGTGGCGGCCTGGGTGCTCGTCGGCCGGCGGGAGCCGAGAGCCCTCCTCAC
Source organism: Actinomycetes bacterium (assembly GCA_021821585.1). Lineage (GTDB taxonomy): Bacteria > Actinomycetota > Acidimicrobiia > Acidimicrobiales > Bog-793 > JAKACF01. The sequence continues at coordinate 3,543 of JAKACF010000014.1, read as the reverse complement.
GGGCGCGCTCGCCGCCACCGGGGCGGGGATCTACTTCGTGTACCTCTGGATCCACGTCGGCAGCCCCTTCATCTGGTCCCGCCTCGAGGCGGTGAAGTGGCACTCCCACTTCGGGCTCTCCATCCACCGCGGAACGATGTGGGCGCTCCAGTCGAACTGGCACGCCGGCAGCGTCGTCGCGACCTGCCTGGCGTTCGCGGTCGTGTCGCTCGCTCTCCTGCTTCGAAGCGGTGCGCCGTCCACCTGGATGGCCTTCTCGTCGATCATCTTCCTCGTCAGCATCTTCGACACCGGAACCTGGCTCACACCCCGCCTGCTGTACGCGATGTTCCCGGCCGTGCTGGCGACGGGATCGCGGCTTCCCGAGCGCTGGACCACCCCGGTGGTGGTGCTCTCGGTCCTCGCTATGTGCCTCTGTCTGTGTATCTACGCCCCCCAGAACTGGGTCTTCTTCAACCCCTGACCGGCTCCCCCGCCAACACCGCCGCCAGCCAGGTCTGGAGGGACGAGAGCGCCTCCCGCCTCAGGAAGAACAGCCTCACCCTGGCGTCGGTCACCGACCGCTCGTCGTCGACGACACCGGCAGCGAGCAGCACGCGGAGGTGTCGGCTCATCACCGCCGCCGGTACTCCGGCAGCGGCTGCAAGCTCACCCGCCCGGCGTGCGCCGGTACCCAGCACCTCCACCACCTTCCGCCTCGTCGGATCTGCAAGTGCGCGCAACCATTCGTCTACAGCAGAATATCCGTCCACTGACCTGAATATTATCATATTCAGCAACTATTTCTTGTTCGTGCGCACCGTGAGCTAGCGTTGCCACGTCGCAAGCATCGGGGACCGGACGGCGTCTTACTGCGAGTGAGGCACCGCGTCCCGACGACAGGAGCAGTCATGCCGTCACCCGCCAACCGCCTTCTCCGCCACCTCCCCGCGCGAGCGGCGCTCGTCGGGGTGGCGCTTGTGCTCGCCGGCTGCACCTCGGCCCGGGCGGCCACGGGCACGACCAGGACGGCCCACCACGTCGTGGCGTCGTCCAGCCAGCCAGTTGCGTCGTCGAGCTCGACCAGCACCTCTTCCACCTCCTCCACGAGCTCGACGACCACCACCTCGACGACCGGGGCGACCACCACCACCACCACGACGGCGGCGCCGATCGCGACCGGCAACGGGAAGGTGACCGTGCTCGAGATCGGGGACTCTCTCGGCATCGACCTCGGCTGGGGGATGCAGTGGGCGCTCCAGAGCGACCCGAACGTCACCCTCATCCAGGACGCCAAGGGCGACAGCGGGCTCGCCAACACCGGCTTCTATGACTGGCCGGCGGTGCTCGAGGCGGAGCTGAAGGCGGACCACCCGAAGATCGTCGTGGTCTTCCTCGGGGCGAACGACGTCCAGAGCTTCTACTCCGGCGGCCAGTACGTGAGCTTCGGCAGCGCCCTGTGGCACCAGGCCTACGGCAGCCGGGTCAGCCAGATGATGGACGAGGCCACCGCGGCCGGTGCCCGCGTGCTGTGGGTCGGCATGCCGATCATGGAGTCGCCGAGCTTCTCGGCGAACATCGCCACGATCGACTCCATCTTCAGTTCCGAGGCCTCCTCGCACGCCGGGGTGACCTACTACTCCTCATGGCCGCTGTTCGCCACGCCCTCCGGGCAGTACAACGGGGGGACGACCGACGTCGCCGGTTCGGTGATGCCGCTTCGCGACCCCGATGGCATCCACCTGAACGACGGCGGCGAGGACCTGCTCGGGCTGTCCGTCGTGAAGGAGCTCCGGCAGCTCTACCGGCTGCCCTGACGCCTCACCACGGCTCGATCATCGGCCGTTTCTTCTGTGTCCGCCGGGCCGTCTCCGGGGCGGCCGCCAGGGCGTGCACGACCCGCTGCCTCGTCTCCGCCGGGTCGATCACGTCGTCGATCTCGAAGTGCGTCGCCATCGAGAGCGCCTTGCCGCGCTCGTAGAGCGAGGCCACGAGCCGCTCGTAGAGCCGCTGGCGCTCCTCCTCGCCCGCTGATGCCTCGAGCTCCCGGCGAAACGCGAGGCGGACGGCCCCCTCGAGACCCATCCCCCCGAACTCTCCCGTCGGCCAGGACACCGTGAGAAGCGAGGCATGGAAGCTCCCGCCTGCCATCGCCTGGGCTCCGAGCCCGTAGGCCTTCCTGAGCACGACGGTGACGTAGGGGACCGTGGCGCTCGCTGAGGTCACGAACATCCGGGCGAAGTGGCGCACCTGGGCCGTCTGTTCGGCCGCCGGACCGACCATGAAGCCGGGCGTGTCGCACAGCGAGACGATCGGGAGGTCGTAGGCATCGCAGAGCTGGACATGGCGTGCCGCCTTGTCCGCCGAGTCGGCGTCGATCGCCCCACCGAGATGGGCCGGGTTGCTCGCGAGCAGTCCGACCGGCCTGCCTTCGATCCGCCCGAGGGCCGCCACGACGGCCCGTCCGAACACCGGGCGCAGCTCGAGCAGGGAGCCGACGTCGCAGAGCGTCTCGAGCACCCGGCGGATCTCGTAGAGCTCGCTGCGGCGCTCGGGAACGAGGTGGCGGAGGAGCCGCTGGTCGGTGACCTCGTAGGACTCCTCCGGACCGGCGAAGTAGGAGAGATAGCGCTTGGTGACGGCGACCGCTTCGGCGTCGTCGGCGACGAGGAGGTCGACGACGCCGACGCGCCCCTGGTCCGGCGCCGGACCGATCTCCTCGGGCCGGAAGGACCCGAGCCCGCCGCCTTCGATCATCGCCGGGCCGCCCATGCCCATCGACGCGTCCTCGGTGGCGACGATGGCGTCGCAGCAGCCGAGCAGGGCGGCGTTGCCGGCGAAGCAGAAGCCGTTCACGATGCCGACGGTCGGCACGAGGGCCGACAGGCGGGCGAAGAGGGCGAAGGCCATGGTGTCGAGGCCGGCGATGACGGGATAGTCCGTGTCGCCCGGCCTCCCACCGCCACCCTCGGCGAACAGGACGAGCGGCAGCCGCAGCCGTTCCACGATCTCGAAGAGGCGGTCCTTCTTGCGGTGGTTGCGGGCTCCCTGGGTACCCGCCAGCACGAGATAGTCGTAGGCGGCGACGGCCACCGGTCGCCCCGCGATCCGACCGATGCCAGCGACGAGGCCGTCCGCCGGCGTCCGTTCCAAGAGCTCACCGAGCTCCCGGCGGGACTCCTGGGCGGCGATAGCGAAGCCGCCCCACTCCTCCAGGCTCCCCGGGTCGAGCAGGTCGGCGAGGTTCTCCCTCACGGTCCGGTGACCGGCGGCGTGCCGGGCCGCCACGGCGGCGGCTCTCGCCGGCGAGTCGTCCCCGAGCAGCAGCCGGCGCGACAGGACCTCGGCAAGGTCGCCTCGTGCGGGCGACTCCAGGTCGACCGGGACCTCGGCCGGTGACGCCCCCGCTCCTCCCCCGCCGACGATGAGCTCCACGAGCGCCTGTCCGTCGACGACGCCGTCGCCGGGAGCGACGAGCACGGCCGTCACCTCGCCGCCGAGCGACGCCACCACGGGATGCTCCATCTTCATCGCCTCGAGGACGACGAGGACCGAGCCGGGGTG
>JAKACF010000291.1 GCA_021821585.1 Actinomycetes bacterium | reverse complement strand
CAAGCGGGCGGGGCCCCCGGTCGGCCAGAGCTCCTCGGCGAGCGCCAGCCCGGCGTCCTCGCTCCTCTCTCCCTTCGTGAAGGGGGCACCATGAGCGCACTTCTCGCCCGCCTCCTCGCCGTGAGGACCTCGAGCGTGGTCACCTCCGTGGTGGTCTCGGTGGTGCTGGCGGCCGGCGGCATCTGGCTCACGAGCTCGCCCGGGACCTACCCGGTGACGGCGATCTTCCCGAGCGCCCAGGGGCTGTTCCCCGGCGCGGCCGTCCGCCTGCTCGGCGTCCAGGTGGGCACGGTCACCGACGTCGCCTACGAGCACGGCGCCGTCAGGGTGTCGATGCAGGTCGCAGGCGACCAGGCCCTGCCGGCCGGCGTGCACGCCGCCCTCATCTCGCCCCTCCTGCTCGGCCAGCCCGACGTCGAGCTCTCGCCCGGCTACACCGGCGGCCCCACCCTCTCGTCCGGCGCGACGATCCCCGAGTCCCGCACCGCCGTGCCGGTCTCGACCGACGAGCTGTTGAAGCAGCTGCAGCGCGTGCTCGGCTCGGTCAACCCCTCGTCGCTCCACGGCCTCGTCGGCAACCTGGCGACCGACCTCTCCGGGCAGGGGGCGCAGCTCCACCAGCTCATCTCCTCGGCGTCGGGGACCCTCCAGCTCCTGGCGGCCAAGGGCGACCAGCTCGGCCAGATGAACGGCTCCCTGGCGCAACTCACCGGGACGCTGCGGGCGAACGAGAACCAGCTCATCAACCTGGTCCAGGAGTACGAGGCGGTCTCGGGCGTCATCGCCAGCCACCAGCAGGCCCTCGGCGCCTCGATCGACGACCTCTCCAAGGCGAGCGCGCAGCTGGCGGGCCTTCTCGACCCGAACCTGAAGCCGATCGAGCAGGACGTCGCCGTCCTCACGACCGCCGGGCGGACCCTCGACCGCAACCTGTCCAACCTCGACACGGTCATGTCCTCCTCCCGGGCGCTGTTCGCGGCGGCCCGGCGGGCCTACGACCCGACCCACCACTGGCTCAACTTGAACAACCAGCTCGCCCCCGGCCTCACGAGCGCCGTGGTGGAGGGCCTCGTCCGGGACCGGCTGGCCGGCATCTGCCGCCGGGTGCTCGCCCACCACTCCGCCGGCCTGTCGTCAGCCGAGAAGCACACCCTCGCCACCTGCGGCAACCCGGACTCGGGCTACTTCGACCCGATCCTCAGCCTCATCCCCACCATCATCGCCAAGGGCGGCCTCACCAACCCGGGCGGTCCCTCCGCCAGTCCCGGCGCCCTCCTCGTCCCCGGGCTCTCCAAGATCCCCGGGCTCTCGAGGGCCGAGCGCCGGACGGTCGTCTCGACCCCGACGACCACCCCGAGCTCCCCGGGCCCGTCCGGCACGAGCTCCACCGGCAGCTCCTCGGTGAGCGGGTGCTCGGGCGGCGTCGACGCCAGCATCAACTGCCTCCTCGGCCCCCTCCCGAGCCTCGGCAGCTCGTCGTCGAGCTCGACCTCCTCGACCACCTCCACCGGGCTGCTCGGCGCCCTGGCGGGTCCGTCGAGCTTCCTCGCCCGCCTCGGGGGCCTCCTGTGAGCCGGCCCGGGCGACGGAGCCCCCGGTCGGGCCTCGTGGCAGCCGCCTGCCTCGTGGCCGTCGCACTCGGGGCGTCCGGCTGCCTCGTCTCGTCGCCCTCGGTCATCGAGGCCACCGCCTACTTCCACGACGTCGGCAACCTGAACGAGGGCGCTCCGGTCCAGATGGCCGGCGTCCCGGTGGGAGACGTCCAGTCGATCAGCCTGAGCGGCGACCGGGCCAAGGTCGTGCTCTCCATCCGCCGCTCCGCCCGCGTGCCGGCCGACGTCACCGCCAAGGCGGAGCAGTCGACCGTCCTCGGCGAGGAGGTCGTCGAGCTCGTGGCGCCGAGGTCGCCCGCGGCTCCCGCTCGCCTGCTCGCCAACCGCTCGGTCATCGCCTCGACCGCCCTCGTGCCCGGGATCCAGCAGTTCGTCGCCGGCGGGACGGCCGTCCTCGGCTCCATCGGGACGAGCCAGCTCGCCTCGCTCATCAACGCAGGCGGGCAGGGCTTCGGTGGCCAGGGGCCGGAGCTGCGCCAGCTGATCTCGAACCTCGACACGATGATGGCCGGCTACTCGACGCGGACCGGCGAGATCCCGACGCTCGTCTCGTCCCTCGACCGCCTGAACGCCTCCCTCGCCCCGAAGGCGTCCTCGGACGCCCTCGCCCTCGCCAACCTGGCGAAGACCGTGAAGGTCCTGAACGACCAGTCGACCCGGTTCGTCTCCCTGCTCGGGGGCCTCGACCGGCTCTCGATCGAGGGCCACTCGCTGCTCACCGAGGAGCTCGGCCAGATGGACTTCCAGCTGACCGGCCTGGCGGGGGTGACCTCCACCCTCGACCACGAGCAGGGCGCCATCGCCCGCCTGCTCCAAGAGCTGCCCGGTCACGACATGGTGCTGCACGACACGACGGTCAACCGCTTCTCCCAGATCATCGACTCGATCATCGTCTGCGGCCTGCCCGACGGCGGTTCGAGCTCGCAGGCGGCGAGCAACTGCTACGGCGCCGGCTCGTCGAAAGGAGGCCTGCCGTGAGACCGCGGATGCTCGTCAACGCCATCGTCTTCGTGGTCGTGAGCCTCGGCCTCGTCGCCTACGGCGTCTTCGACCTCCTCGGGAACCCCTTCCAGAGCCAGACTCTCGTCTCGGCCACCTTCCCGAACGCGGCCGGCATCGCCCCGAACTTCGGCGTCGTGCTGAAAGGTGTCGTCGTCGGGTCCGTCCAGTCCGTCCAGCTGACCGGCCGCGGCGCCAGGGTCGAGATCGCGCTGCGCCCCGGGGTGAGCGTCCCCTCCAACGTCGAGGCGCGGATCGGCCTCGCCAACGACCTCGGCGAGCAGCAGGTCGAGCTCTCGCCGGTCGGCCCGCCCTCTCCGAGGCCGCTTGCCGGCGGGGCGAGCATCCCCGTCGAGCGGGGCGGGGTCCCCGTCCAGGTGGGCAAGGTGATCGGCACCGCCAGCCACCTGCTCGGCAGCATCGGAGCCCGCCCGCTCAACTCGCTGCTCGCCACCCTCGGCGAGGGGCTGAAGGGCGAGGCGGCCAACCTCCAGGCGATGATGACCGCCCAGCGGCAGTTCTCGAGCGAGTTCCTCGCCTACCAGCACCAGTTCACTTCGCTGCTCGCCAACTCGACGCCGGTGCTGAACGGCCTGGCCGGGGAGGGGCCCGTGCTCCGGCGCGACCTGGCGGCCACCGAGGTGCTCGCCAACGTCCTCGAGCAGCACCGCTACAGCCTCGTCAAGATGCTGGCGAACGGGGCGAGCGCCTTCTCGGTCGCCACCCGGCTGCTCGATGCCACCCGACCGGACCTCGCCTGCAGCCTGCACGACCTGGCTGCCCTGTCGGCGAACGGCGCAGCCCCGGCGAACCTGTCGAACCTGAGCGTGGGACTGGCCACCAATCAGTGGTTCTTCGGCGCCGTGGCGGGCGTCTCCCCGAGCGGACCGGCGAAGAGCCTCTTCCCGGGCGACCCCTACAACCCGAACCAGACCTGGATCCGCACCCGGTTGTTCATCCCGCCGGGCTCGCCGCCGGCGAACGAGTACCCGAGGCCGACACAGCTGAACACGGTCCGGCCCGGAGCGGGCTGCGCGACCGAGTTCGGCCGTGGAGTCGGCCCGGC
>JAKACF010000290.1 GCA_021821585.1 Actinomycetes bacterium | reverse complement strand
GGCGAGGGCGTAGGAGGTCGACAGCGGCACGACGGCGCCGGCGAGCGCCGAGGCGCCGATCAGCCCGAGCCCGAAGAGCAGCTCGGCCGCCGGGCCGGCGACGGGCCGGAGGGCGAGCGCCGCCTCCTTGGCCGAGGAGAGGGCGCCGGTCCCCCCGATGGCGGCGGCCGTCGCCACGATGATGAACCAGGAGATGAGGTCGGCGAAGATGGCGCCGGCCACGGTGTCGACACGCTCGGCCGGGTACTCCTCCGGGCCGATGCCGCGGTCGACCACGGCCGCCGCGTTGTAGAGCTGCATGTAGGGCGAGATCGTCGTCCCGATGAGGGCGACGACGAGCAGGATGAAGCCCTTCGATGTCGAGAAGTCCGGGAGGGCGGTGTGCAGCCCGACCTGGGCCCAGTTCGGGTGGCCGAGGCCGGCGGCGATCGGATAGGCGAGGAAGGCGAGCGACAGCAGCAGGAAGACGCGCTCGGCGTAGCGGTAGGAGCCGAAGAGCACGAGCACCCAGATGGCGACCGCTGCCAGCGGCACCGTCACGTAGCGGGAGACGCCGAACAGCTCGAAGGCCGCCCCGATGCCGGCGAACTCCGAGACGACGATGCCGACGTTGGCGACGAGGAGCGCCCCGAGGGCGAGGGAGGTCATCCGGATGGAGAACTCCTCCCGGATGAGGGCCGCCAGTCCCTTGCCGGTGATGGCACCGAGCCGGGCCGACATCTCCTGGACGACGACGAGGCCGACGGTGATGAGCACCATGACGAACAGGGCGTCGTAGCGGTACTGCGACCCGGCCGAGGCGTAGGTGGCGATGCCGCCGGCGTCGTTCCCGGCGTTCGCCGCGATGAGGCCGGGGCCGGCGATCGCGACCACGAGCATGATCCGTCGGCGCAGGCTCCGGCCCCGGCCGGCGACCTTCTGCCGCCGGCCGGGGCCGGGTGCAGGTGTGTCTAGGGCATGCTCCGCACTGGACTCGGCGAGGTCGAAGCGGCCCATCGGTCGCCCTCCTCGGTCACTGGAGGAACCTCGGGAAGTGCAGTCGGCCGCGGTCCGGCATGAGCGCGTCGACGACGTCGTCCGCCAGGATCCGGCCGACCGGGCGCTCGTCCTCGACGACGAGCACCGACGAGCGCCGCGACTCCATCAGCTGGGCCGCCACCTCGGCGACGTCGCCCGTCGGCGCCACGGTCACCGGGCGGGCGTCGGCCACGAGGTCGCCGAGGAGGCCGGACGGCTCGGCGAGGAGGAGGTCGAACAGGGACACGTCACCGATGAGGCAGCCGTTGTCGTCGACGACGGCGACGCCGTCGATCTCGCCCCGGTGCTCGCGCATGACCGCGAGGCGGGCGCGGATCTCCTCGACGGTCTCGCCCGAGGAGCCGACGACGATCGCCGTCGTCATGATCCCCCCGGCCGTCCCCTCCCCGTAGCCGAGCAGCGACTCGAGCTCGTCGGCCCGCTCGGGCGGCATGCGCCCGAGCAGCTCGTCCCGCTCGTCGTCGAGCAGGTCGCGAAGGGCGTCGACCGCCTCGTCGGTCTCCATCGTGGCGACGAGCCGGGCCGCCTTCTCGGGCTCGGCGCCCCGCAGCAGGGACTCGAGCTCCTCGGGGTCCATCTCCTCGAGGGCGTCGGCGGCCTCCCCGGGCTCGAGCGCCTCGAGCAGCTCCTGCTGCTGCTCGCGGTCGAGGTCCTCGAGGAGGTCGGCCAGCTCGCCCGGGCGGAGCCGGTGGAGCCCCTCGTGGGAGGTGCGCAGGCGGACCGCCGCCATCGGGGTGCCGAAGGGCTGGATGGCAGCCCAGTCGATGACCCGCTCGGGCGTCGGCCGGGTGCGAAGGCGCGCCGGGCCGAGGCGCCGCAGCAGCGTCTGGGCGCTCACGTCGACCCCGACGAGGCGGATCCGCCCCTGGGTGGGAGCGAGGTAGAGGTCGGCGGCACGGATCACCTGTACCCCGTCGACGTCGACGAGCTGATGGTCGAGGACGTCGCGGGCGAGCAGGAGCTCGCCTTCTCGCCGCTCGTAGTCGCGCAGGTCCACGCGCGCCGAGCGCAGCGTGATCTCGGCGTGGCCGAGGTGCTGGACGAGGCTCGCGTCGAGGAAGACCCGGCGCCTGCCGACCCGCACGATGAGGCCGGTGATCGGCGGGTACGCCTGGTCGCCCGAGAAACGGGCCACGACGTCGAGCAGCGTGCCGATCTCCTCTCCGCCCTGGTGGCAGACCGGCCGGTTGAGGAGGCCGACGAGGGAGACGATCGCCTCCCGGACGGCGCGGGTGGTCGTCAGGCGGCGGTGGCGCTCGTCGAGGCGCGTGCGAAGCGCCTGCGGCGTCTGAAGCGGGGCACGGCGGGCCAAGTGACCTCCTCGGGTGGACGGGGGACGGCGGTTCCTTTCGGGACACCCGCTCGCGCGCACCCTGGACGGGCCGGCAGGCCCGACGGCGGGAGGAGAGCCCGGGACTCGGGCTAGGCGGACGACGACGCGGCGAGCGGGGTGAGGCTGGTACTCGGGGGTTGGTCCGGTGACATCGACCCCACCTCCTTCCGCGTCCGTCCGGCCGTTGCCCGGCCAGTCTACCCCCCGGGGGAGGTCAGAGTCCCGCTCCGAGGCCCGAGGAGTTGGAACCGCCGCCCGAGGCGCCGCCGAAGAGGGAGGGGACGTGGAGCATCTTCACCTGCGAGGCGGGCGGGACGGCGAGGTGCACCGGCACCCCGTAGCCCGAGATCGAGAGGGACAGGCTCACCTGCATGCCGGACAGCTGGGACGTCGTCCCCGGGCTCAGCGGCCGCCCGAGGGACCTGAGCACGGCCTTCACGATGGTCCCGAGGCCGCTCAGGTGGACCTGCTCCCCGCGAAGGCGGCCCTGTCGGTCGATGAACAGGTGGAACCGCAGCGGCCCGGAGGCGTCGAGGGAGGTGACGACCGAGGCGGGGAGCCGCCCGGAGAGCGGCCCGGCCGCGACCAGGTGGGACCAGGTCGTCGTGAGGAGGTAGGCCGTGGTCGGCACGCCGTGGTAGGTCTCCTGGCCGAGCCGGCGCAACGTCCCGCCGAGCTTGGCGAGCTGGCTCAGGGTCTCGGAGGGATTGAGCGACGTGCCGGAGAGCTCCGAGCTCCCGAGCGAGTTGAGCGACATGGCGAGCCAGCGCTTGCCGAAGATCTGCGAGGCCCGCGAGAGGTCGACGTAGACGGTCCCCGTGCGGCCGTCGACGATCGCCCGACCGCCGAAGGTGCTCGCCCCCGACATCGCCGGGCTCGAGATCCGCACGGTCATCGCACCGAGCTTGGTGCGGGGGTCGAAGACCCCGGCCTCGGTCACCGTCTCCGACGTCGTCACCCCGGCGTGGACGGGGATGCCGGACATCGTCATCTCGAGGTCCATCCGGAAGCTCGAGGCCGGGTCGGCCACCTTGGCGAGCAGCCGGGCCTGCTGGGCGGCCGGCACGATGCCGCTCGAGAAGCGCGACGCCGGGTTCGGCTGGGAGCTCGCTGCGCTTCCGCAGGCGGTGAGCCCGAGCGAGACGAGCGCGGCGAGGCCGGCCGCCCGCAGGGTCCGATGCGTCATGTGCCCACCTCCGTCGCCACGCCCGAGCGCGACGTCCGAGCGGATGCTAGCGCCCGGCCCGGGCGCCCGGCGGTGACCGGCGAGTAGCCTTGAGACATGGATCTCACCTACCCCCGAGAAGCCGAG
>JAKACF010000289.1 GCA_021821585.1 Actinomycetes bacterium | reverse complement strand
GAGGGGCATCGGCCCGGCCGAGATGGTCCGCAACTCGCGAACGGGCGAGGTGACCGTCGACCCCGGGAGCGGCACCGTCCGCCTCGACGGGGAGGTGGTCTCCGCCCCCCCGGCGGAGCGTGTCAGCCTGTCCCGGCTCTACTTCCTGTGAGCGGCGGCACGCCGCCGAGAAAGGCCTGCACCATGACGACGAGGAGCCTGCGGTGAGCACCGGGCGGCCTGCCCGGGGACCGAGCTTCCCCCGCCTGTTCAGCCCGCTCCAGGTGGGGCCGGTCACCTTGTCGAACCGGATCGTCTCCTCCGGCCACGACACCGTCATGGTGGACCGCGGGGCCGTCACCGACCAGCTCGTCGCCTACCACGAGGCGCGGGCGCGCGGCGGGGTCGGGCTCATCGTGGTGCAGGTGGCCGGCGTGCACGAGAGCGCCCGCTACACGAGCCACGTCCTCATGGCGGTCGACGACTCCTGCATCGAGGGCTACCGCCGCCTGGCCGAGGCCGTGAAGCCGCACGGCACCGCCCTGTTCGGCCAGCTCTTCCATCCCGGGCGCGAGGTCATGGAGTCGACCGACGGCAGCGCCCCGGTGGCGCTCGCGCCCTCGGCGGTGCCGAACGAGCGCTTCAGGGTCATGCCACGCGCCTTGCGCACCGGGGAGATCGCCGAGATCGTCGAGGGGTACGGGTCCGCCGCCCGCCGGCTCGTCGCCGCCGGGCTCGACGGCGTCGAGGTGGTGGCCAGCCACGGCTACCTCCCCGCCCAGTTCCTCAACCCGGCCGTGAACCTGCGCCGCGACGCCTACGGGGGCTCGCCCGAGGGGCGGCTCCGGTTCCTCCTCGAGGTGCTCGAGGCGGTGCGTTCGTCCGCCGGGCCGGGGGCCGCCGTCGGCCTGCGCATCTCGCTCGACGAGCGGGAGCCGAACGGCCTGCCGGGCGAGGTCGCGCTCGGGGCGCTCTCGTCGCTCGCCCGGGCCGGCCTCGTCGACTACGTGAGCGTCACGACCGGGACCTCGGCCACCCTGGCGGGCTCGGACCACATCGTCCCCGAGATGAGCGTGGCGAACGCCTACGTGGCGCCCGCAGCCGCCGAGGTGAAGGCCGTCGTCGACGTCCCCGTCCTCGTCGCCGGTCGCATCAACCAGCCCCAGGAGGCCGAGCGGGTCCTCGCGGCCGGCCAGGCCGACGCCTGCATCATGACCCGGGCGCTCATCTGCGATCCCGACCTGCCCGCCCTCGCCCGCGAGGGGCAGAGCGAGGAGATCCGCGCCTGCATCGCCTGCAACCAGGCCTGCATCGGCCACTTCCACGCCGGCTACCCGATCTCGTGCATCCAGCACCCCGAGACCGGCCGGGAGCGGCGCTACGGCAGCCGCCTCCCGGCGGCGAAGCCGCGCGACGTCCTCGTCGTCGGCGCCGGCCCGGCGGGCATGAAGGCGGCCGCCGTGGCGGCCGAGCGGGGCCACCGGGTCCATCTCGTCGAGGCGGCCGCCCGCCCGGGGGGCCAGGTCCTGCTCGCCGAGCGCCTGCCCGGGCGGGAGGAGTTCGGCGGGGCGGTCGACAACCTCCACCGCGAGGTGCGCCGGGCCGGTGTCAAGGTCAGCTTCCACACCGAGATGGACGCCGAGGCCGTCGAGGCCGCCTCGGCCGACGTCGTCGTGGTGGCCACCGGCGCCCGCCCGTACCGGCCGCCCTTCGAGGTGATGGGGGAGCCCTTCGTCGCCGATGCCTGGCAGATCGTGAGGGACCCCGCCTCGGCCCCGCGGGGGAGGATCGTCGTGGTCGACTGGCGGGGCGACTGGGTCGGCCTCGGCGTCGCCCGGCTGCTGGCAGCCTCCGGGCGGCGGGTGACGCTCGCCCTCCGGGGCTACTTCCCCGGCGAGGGGCTGCAGCAGTACGTCCGGGACCGCCAGCTCGTGGCTCTCGCCCGCCAGAAGATCGAGGTGGTGCCGCTCGTGCGCCCCTTCGGCGCCGACGACGAGGCCGTCTACCTCCAGCACGTCCTCACCGAAGACCCGGTCATCGTGGAGGGGGTCTCGGGCGTCGTGCTGGCCTGCGGGCACGAGCCGGCGAGCGAGCTCTTCGACGAGCTCGCCGGGAGGTCGGTCCCGGCCGTGGCCGTCGGCGACTGCCAGGCACCCCGCAGCGTCGAGGAGGCGGTGCTCGAGGGGCTCGTGGCGGGAAGCGAGCTGTAGGCCACGCCACGGGCTGCGGGGCCCGGTGGCGTGGCCTCTCAGTCGGCGGTGAGGCGGCTCAGCGGAGCCCAGCGGAACGTGGCATCTGCGTAGGGCGCCGGGGCGACGATGCGGTGGGCGCCCCCTTGGATCTGGAAGACGAGATGGGCCTGGGCGAGGGAGGGATCGGGCGTGGCGTCGGGGAAGACGAGGCCGCACTGCCCGGGGTTGTCGAGGTAGTAGGCCCCGTTCACCCCGCGGTAGCGCACCCGCCGCAGCTGGTCGGCGACCGACCTGAAGTCGGAGGGCTCGGCCACGGTGTACCAGGCCTGGGCGAGCAGGTGGATCTCGTCGTAGGCGATGCCGGCGTTGGATCGGCCGGGCGGCCGGCCCCATGCCCGCTCGTAGCTCTGGCGGAACTGCGCCCCGATCGTGTCGGAGTAGGTGCCGGTGACCGTCGCCCAGCACATCCCCTCGGCGGCCGGGCCGGCGAGGTCGAGGAACTCCGGCACCGAGGGGGCGTAGACCCCGTAGACGAGGACGTGGGGGGCGCGCCTCGCGATCTCCCGCTGGAAGGCGGCGAGCTCGCTCGCGAGGAACTGCGTCACCATCACCGCCGCCGGGTCGGTGCGCTCGAGCGAGTCGACGACGGCCCCCCAGTCGGGCCCGAGCGGCGCCACCGTCTCGGCCGAGACGGAGTACCCCGCCCGGTGGGCGGCCTCGAGGGCGAGCTCGTTCAGCATCTGGCCGCTCGGCAGCGCCGTCTCGAGGAAGGCGAGCCGGCGGGCGTGCGGGGTCCAGCTGCCGGAGGCCTCGAGGTCGGCGAGGAAGCGGACGAAGCCGCTCGCGTAGTAGCGCTCGGTCGGGCAGACCTGGAAGATGCTGCGGTACAGGTCGTGGTTGTCGCTCACGATCCTGGCCTGGGACTCCGAGGTCATCGAGTGCAGGTACGGAGCGCCGTAGTCGGCGGCGACCTCCCTGGCGGGGTCCTCCATGAAGACGTAGCCCGACGTGATGGCGTCCACGCCGGCCGCCACGAGGGTCTCGAGCGCCCGCTGGACGCCGTCGATCGAGAAGATGTCGGCGTCGACGACGAGCTGCTCGATGCGCCGGCCGGCGATCCCGCCGCGGGAGTTCAGCTCGGCGACGGCGAGCGCCGAGCCGTTCAGCATCTCGAGCCCGTCGGCCGCCGCCGGCCCGCTCAGGGGGAAGGCCGACCCGATGACGAGAGACCGGCGGCGCCGCGGCGGGCGCCGGGGGGACGCGGGCGTGCCGGCGGCCGAGCCGCCGGCGGCGAGGGCCTGCAGGGCACCGACGGAGAGGTCGGGCGGCAGCGCCACCCCTCCCGGGACCGGGAGCAGGACCCAGCCTCGCTCGGCCGCGACGGCGGCCGCGCCGGCACGGGTCTCCTGCCCGAGCTTGGCGAGGATGTGCTCGACATGGGTCGAGACCGTCCGCACGCTCGTGACGAGCCGTTCGGCGATCTGCCGGTTGGAGAGCCCCCCGACGAGGATGGAGAGCACGTC
>JAKACF010000288.1 GCA_021821585.1 Actinomycetes bacterium | reverse complement strand
TGACGAGATCGGCGACATGTGCGCCTGGGACTTCGGCAACCTCTACGGACCGGCCGGGGCCCAGTACAGCCAGACGATCAACGGCCACCACTACCTGATGCAGACCGAGTGGGACAACTCGACCGGCGGCTGCCCGGGGTCGACCTCCACCGGCGCAGCGGTGCCGAGCCACCCGAACTACGCCACGCCGGAGATCTCCTTCACGCCCGACATCGGCTATCCGACCGCCCCGTTCAAGATCGTCGGCCAGTTCTTCGCCGCCGGTGACCAGGTGAAGAGCACCTTCACGAGCGCGGGTTCGACGTCGCCGGTGTCCCTTGGCTGGGCTACGGCGAACGCCAGCGGCCGGATGTCGCTCATGACCAAGGTGCCGTCGAATGCCAAGCCGGGCACGGCCACCGTCCGGAGCACCGGCAAGTCCGGCACCGCGACGGGGCCGTTCAGCGTCCCTTCGCCCTAGCCGGCGGATGCTCCCCGCGGCCGGTCGTCCCGAGACGGGCGACCGGCCGCAACGGGCAGCAGTCCCGTAGCCGGGCGGGAGGCTTGTCGTTACCCGGGCGCCTCGGGCCGTCTCGGGTGGACAAGCGGGACCCCGCGGTGAGGTGGCCGACGACCCGTGACCCGCGGCTCTGGGGAGGCCTCCCGCTCACCCCGGCGCCTCCGGGAGTGCCCCGGCGGTCCCGGAGGGCGGGTCAGCGTCCCGTGCCGGTCTCGGACGCCACCGGGCTCGAGCGCCGTGCCCAGATGTCGTTGCACGACTCGCAGACGTCCTCGGGGACGAGCCCGACGCGCATCAGGATGCCGAACGCCTTGCACCCGAGGCAGTAGGCGAAGGCCGACTCGAGGAAGGCGGCGCCGGCGAGCAGGCCGAGGAGCACGTAGGCGGGGCCCCGCAGGTCGAAGCCGAGGGCCAGGACGGCGGCGGTCGTCGACAGCACCGTCCCGACGCCCTGGGCGAAGCGCTTCGGCGGGCCGGGGACGAACTTGGGCGAGGCCGGCAGCCGCGGCGTGAGCACCCGGGTGGCGAGCTGCCCGAGGGGGCTCAGCGTCGGGCCGGTGAGCACGCGTGCCCAGAATCCGTAGGCGATGACGGCCGCCAGCCAGGGCACGTCGGCGATGATGGTGACGACCGCCATCACGACCACGCCGGCCGCCACGAGACGGGCCGAGACCTCGTTCACCGGATCGGGGAACGAGCACAGGCGAGCGAGCAGGCTGTACCGCCCCCCGTCCGGCGCATGGCTCCTGCGGCTCATCGGCTCCTCCCTCTCGTCCTCGATACCCGCCGGGGTAAAATCTGACTAACTAGGTCAACTTTACCTCACGGACGGGGGAGCCCCGCCCGAGGACGCCCCCGTCGAGATCGCCGCGCTCCGATCTCGGGCCAGAGCCGGGCTGCCGATGGCTGCGGGCATCGCCGGTACCGGACGGTCGAGCCGCGGCGGGAACAATCGGGTCCCCGCCTCGGTTGGAACGGATATACCCGGGGAGGGTATATCGGAAGGTAGGTCGCCATGACGTTCGTCCGGTTCATGGAGAGCGTCAGCGGGCGCAGCTTGCGCGTCGCTGTCGGTCTCGTCCTCTTTGTCGTCGGCGCTGTGCTCGGCGGGCCATGGTGGGTGCTCGCTGCCGTCGGACTCGTGCCGATCGCCGCCGGCGTGTTCAACTTCTGCCTGCTGGCTCCCTTCCTCGGGGCGCCGCTCCGGCCGCACTCGAGCGGGGCATAGCGAGAGCACCGTCCGGCTTCGGCTCCGGGCGCACCTGAACCGGGCCCCGGGGCCCCCTCACCGGTCTCGCGGCCCGCTGCGGCGAGCACCCGCCCACACTGTGCCCATCGGTCTCGTCGATGGGACACGTTCATGCGGGCGACAATCCCCGCCGGCTCCTCGTGGCCGGCGGACGGAGAGCCCACAAGGCGCGGTGGGGCGCAGCGGTGTGTCTCAGGACCCGGGGACCGGCCAGGGCAGCGCCGGACCGTCGAGGCGGGGGAGTGACGAGACGATCCGTCCGAACCGGCCCGAGCCGGTCGACCAGTCCCGATGAGCCAGCCGGATCTCCTCGCGGGTCCTCGCGACGTAGTTCCACCAGATGAGCACCGACTCAGACAGCGGGACGCCTCCGAGGAGCAGCAGGCGGCACCGGGAGTCGCATTCGAGCACCACCTGATCGCGCCCGATTCCGAGATAGCCCAGCTGTCCGGGCTCGACGCCGGACGAGTCTGACCTCACCCTGCCCTCGAGCACGACGATCGCGTGCTCAAAATCGGGACGGAGCGGCACCTCGTAGCGGCCGGTCCTGAGCTCGAGGTCGACACCCACGTGCTCGGTGTCGCGGCGTGCCGGCGAACGTCCTTCGCTGAAGTCGCCGACGAGCACCCTCGCCGTGCCGGTGCCGACCTCCAGCTCGGGCAGTGTCGCGTGGTGCTCGAAGGAGGGGGCGCCGTCGCGAGTCGCCGACGGCTGCGCGACCCAGAGCTGGACGCCCTGCAGCGCCCCCCGGAAGCCGTCGGTCTCTTCTGAGTGGGCGACGCCGTGCCCGGCGGTCATGACGTTGAGCTCGCCCGGGCGGATCAGCTGCTCGGAGCCCAGGCTGTCACGGTGGACGAGCGCGCCCTCGAGCAGCCAGGTCACCGTCTGCAAGCCGATGTGCGGGTGGGGCGCGACGTCCAGCCGGTGCCGGTCGGAGACCTCGCCCGGTCCGATGTGGTCGACGAAGCACCAGGCGCCGACCGTTCGGCGCGTCCGGCGGGGCAGCACCCGTCGGACGCCGAATCCGCCGACCTCGGCGGAGCGGGCCTCGATGATCTCGATTCCGCTCCTCGTGGGCGAGTCGTGTGCCGGCGTGGGAGCGGCGTCCTCTGTCGTCACCGAGCCGCTCACGGCAACGTTCTATCGCCCCTTCGGGCTCGGCACCGGTCGAGGGCATGAGCCCGTGTGCCCGCCGTGTCTCGTGCGAGGGCCACCGGGTCTCTCCCGAAGGCCCGGACGCGCGCGCCCGGGCGCGTTCGCCCGGACGCGTGGGCACGAGACGCGGGGCAGGCCGCGGCTCCGCGGCCGCCTCGCGCCCGCCGGAGCGTCAGCCCGTCGCTCCGGCGGGTGTCGGGCGGAAAGCGACGGCTCTCTCAGCCCCCGTCGCCGGCGATGGCGGCGAGTCCGAGCCCGCGCAGCACGTTGCCCGCTGCCGCCGTGATCCGGGCGCTCCCGACGATCGGGGCGATCGCGACGAGGACGTCCTGGGCGTCCTCGGGCGTGACGCCCGCGTCGGCGGCAGCCGCCAGGTTCACGAGATAGGACATCGGCGGGGCATCGCCGGCGACGAGCGCGGCGAGGCGCACCAGGTGGTAGGAGCGTTCGTCGAGGTTGCAGTTCTCGAGCGTGTCGAGGTGCATCATGGCGATGGTCTCGAGCACGGGATGATCCTCACGGGCGATGCCGCCGAGTGTCTCCTCGACGGGAAGCTCTGTTCCGGCCATTGCCGCTCCTTCCTGTTCGGGTGTACCCGGACAGACTGAGCCGCCGAGACGGGGTCGGCGTCACCCGATGGGAGTGATTCGCCGGCGACGACCCGCCTCAGCCTGGATCCACCGCGTAGATAGGTCTCCGAGCGGCTGACCATCCGCGAAAAAGGTGTCCCGACCAGGGAGAATGAGCGTCGCCAAACGACCCGTTCGCCCTCGTTCAAAGGACACCTTTTCGATGCCATCCTCGCACAGTCCGTCGCGTCTG